>DATHEW010000562.1:0-11352 GCA_035318425.1 Candidatus Acidiferrum sp.
AGCTCGGCGCTCGCGTTGACCCGTCGCGCACTGAGATGCTTACTTTTTCGATTCGCGAAGGAGAATTATTTGACACTCAAACGAGGCTGCTCAATACTCACACGACCCAAACACAAACGTTGTATGATGTTGTATCGCAGCAAGTCTGACGCGTCCACGGTTCTCACTCATACGAGAACCGCCGATTGCGAGTGTACCCCACGGGAATAAAATTGCGGCAACAACATCTTACAATCAAAGCAACGCTGGGTTTCAACCAGATGCGCTCTTAAAACAAATGAATAATTCGTCACGTATCCGAAAAGCATTCACACTTATCGAACTGCTTGTGGTCATCGCGATCATCGCGATCCTGGCAAGCTTGCTTCTGCCCGCCCTTGCAAAAGCCAAAGCCAGGGCAAAGCGTACCGAGTGTTTGAACAATTTGAAACAGATGGCGTTGAGTATTATTCTATGGGTGAACGACAATGAAAAGAGTGCTGTGCCGTGGCGTGTGCCGATCGGGGAAGGTGGCACTTACGAAAACCCAAAACCTGGTAACGCCTACGCGGAATATTTGGTTTTATCAAATGAATTAAGCACCCCAAAGATCCTCGTTTGCCCCAGCGATAGATTTACGGGTCTGCGGATTGCCAGTTCGTTCGGTGAACTCGACCAGAATGGCTTTCGCGCAAATTCAGTTTCCTACGCCATAGGCATGGATGCGGGATATTATTCAAGCCTCGGCCAAGTCGCTTGGGATCAATCTCAGCAGCACATTCTGTTTCTGGATTACAATTTTAACTTCAATTCACCGCCGGGCGGGTGCTCGGCTGGCCTCAATCAAGTGGGACGCATTAACCCGACCCTCGCAACCAAGTGGACGAATGCGGTTCACGGCGCGGAGGCTGGCCAGGTGGCCATAGCCGATGGCTCAGCCCACCAAACGACTTCGGTCGCGTTGCAGGAGTTCTTAAAGCATGGGGACGACAACGGAAGCCTTCACATGCTCGCGCCACACTCGAACTGATTTCGTTTTGCCAATCTGGGCGCGCTGGATTTCTCCGGCGCGCCTTTTTTTATTATTGCAAAGCCTTCGCCACCGCTTCAGCCAGCCTTTGCCGATAGTTCGCAGAGGCAATTTGCGTCATCTCCGCGGGGTTCGAGAGATAACCACCTTCGATCAAAACGGCGGGCCGCTGCTGCGTTCGCAACACGCCCATAAAACGCGCGTGGCGAATGCCTGCATCTATCGCGTGCGTTTCGTTCACCAGCTCACGATGCAACTTTGCCGCGAGTTGCGTGTTGGCGCGATCAAACATGTTGTTCGGGAATGTGATGCGGACATCATCAGTGTATCCGCGCGACAGCGTCGAGGGCTCCCCGGCGGGCGTGAGATAATACGTCTCGACACCGGACGGGCCCGGGTGTGGCGCGGCTGAATTGAAGTGGAGGCTAATGAACAAATTGGCCCGGACTCGATCGGCAATTGCCACGCGTTCCATCAGTGACACGTCCACATCGCTTCGGCGTGTTAACACAACGCGCCAACCGACGTTGGTGAGCAGGCGCTCGGTGCGCAGTGCCCAGTCGAGCGTGAAATCTTTCTCGCGCTCGCCGCGTGCGCCGCGGGTTCCGCTGTCAACGCCGCCGTGGCCGGGATCGAGCACGACGATTCTGGCGGGAGCGTTGATGACGATTGGCTCCGCGAGCGGTTGCAAAGTCTTTTCGGCATCGAGCCCATGCACGCAGGGTTTTCCTCGAACCACTTGAGGAGCGAAGCCAAGCCAAACATTGATTCCATTCCATCGCGCCAGTTTGCTGCCGACGGTCAGCACCAGAGCGCCGTTGCGTGTTTGGATTGAGTAACGGCTCGAGTTTCCAATGACGGTGCGTTGTGGAGCGCCAATACCGCACTCCGCCGCGAATCTCTCCAAGGTCACCCAACCAGTGCCCCAGCGCGAGGGCAGGACGGGTGAAGCGACCGTGGCTGGCGGCACGTTCGTGAGCGGAGGGGGCGCGAGGTCGATCAAATCCAATCCCAGCATCGGCGCGAGAATGTCCGGCAACGTCACCATTTCGGGCCCGGGTTCTGGTTCTCGTTGAATCACTATCGGCGTCGTTGGTTCGGGCGGGAAATAAGGATTCTTCGGAGGAGAACCGCAGCCTGCCAGCGTTGTCGCGCAGACAAGCAGGGCGGCGTGACGCAATCTCCGGTATGGATTCGCTTGTGTCACTGGTGTCTCCGCAACGTTACTGCTGGATGAAGTAGCTGAGGTTTTCCAATTCGATGGCGAGATTCACGTTGCTCACCATTACGTCTTCGGGTACCGCCAGCACGATGGGCGCGAAGTTGAGAATCCCCGTGACGCCGCAATCGGCGAGCGTGTTTGCCACTTCCTGCGCTGCCGATGCCGGCACGGTGAGGATCGCCATCCTCACGTGCTGCGCCCGGATCACCTCGGCCAGTTCGCTCATCGGATGAACTGGAACATCCAGTTTTTTCACGCGCAACGGCTTCGGTTCGAGATCGAACGCGGCAACGATTTCAAACCCCTCCTGCTGAAAGCCACGATACGCAAGCAAGGCAGCGCCAAGATTACCCACGCCCACCAGGACGACCGGTTGCAGGCTGCTGGTGCCAAGCAAATCGACGATCATCTGGACCAGTTGCTCGACGTCGTAGCCGAGCCCGCGCGTGCCGAACTGGCCGAAGTAAGTCAGATCTTTGCGAAGCTGCGTCGGTTTCACACCCGCGACCTTCGCGAGCGCTTCGCTTGAAACCGTGCGGATATTGTTCCCCTTCAATCGCTGCAAGCAACGCAGGTAAACCGACAGCCGGTACACTGTCTTGCGCGGGATTTCGGGACGATTGGCTCTCTTCAAGCGAGGCGAGAATTACGGGAAAGAAGCGGTGCAATCAAGCGGCGTCGTTCAATCGATGAACATGAATTCATTCGATAGCAGCATCACTTGCGCGAGTTCCTGCCAGCGAGTCAGCGGCTCGGTCTTCGGCTGGGGACCGGCGAAATCGTCCTTGGCCTTCCACTCACTGCGCGCACCGCCAGCCGGCGTTGATGTGTAAGTCACGCGTGGCGTCCAGGTAAACGAGTCGGACGTGACGCTTTCGCGGAGGTCGGCGATGAAATCAACGGTGTCGCCGCGCTGTACCTCGATCCGCTCGACATTCGTCGTGGCTCGTGAATTGTAAGCCATCCATTCCCCGACCACGCCAGACCGGTTCGAGACGATACGTCCGCGCACGCCATCTCCACTTGCGGTGTCATGCGCCAACTGTCCGCGGATTTTCACGAAACCATCGGCAGGGGCAGTCCAGCGGCGTATCGCGGCGTGCTTCAGATCATCGCCCACGTGGCCTCCGTCCGCGGTGAGCAACACCCATCCCAGTTTCGCGTCAGGCAATTTTGCGCCGCCCTGCCATGCGCTACCGGTGAAATGAGGCAGCGTATCGAAGCGTTTCACTCGTTTATTGGTTTCGTCGAATTCGCCAACGCCGTATTGCCAGACTGGCTTCACCTCACTGGTCTCAGTGAGCGTTGGCTTTCCGCGCAAAAATTCTTTCGTCAACGTCAGTTCGTCTGGCTGTGGTGAGCGTTGAAACGCGATGCGATACAGCCGTTGGATTTTCGCGTCTTCGGTCGCGTTCTTCGATTCAAGGCGTTCGCCCAGTTTCTTCGCCTGTTCCACCACGAACGGGCTGTTCATCAGGAACAACGCTTGTTGCGGGACGGTGGTCGCGAAGCGTTGAGCACTGCTCGTGTCGGGGCTTGCGAAATCGAACGTGCGAAATATGCCGGGCAAATTCTGTCGCTCGATAAACGCATACACCGTGCGCCGCGAGACGGACGGTTGCGTCGTGATATCGACCGGCAGGCCACCCATCGTCGGGTCCATCTGGTCCGCGGCCACCAACAGCGAATCGCGCATCGCTTCAAAATCGAGACGTCGCCTGTTCATGCGCCAAAGAAGTTCGTTGGCAGGATCGATGGCCGCTTTCGCTGCGTCGATGTCGCTGCGCTGCTGATACGCGCTCGAAAGCATCATCAGCTTGTGCAGCTTCTTGAGCGACCATCCGTCCGCCATGAACCGTGATGCGAGAAAGTCGAGCAGCTCGGGATGTGTCGGCGGATCGGATCGCGTGCCGAAGTCGCTCGGGGTTCGGACGAGCGGCGCGCCGAAGTGATACATCCAGACGCGATTGACGAGGACGCGCGCGGTGAGTGGATTATTCGTGCTCGCGATCTCCTGCGCGAGTTCCAGACGGCCGCTGCCTTTCTTGAACGGTTCCCGTTTGCCGTGAGACAGCACTTCCAAAAATTGCCGTTCCACCTTCGGACCGCGATTGCCTGCATTGCCACGGATGAACACGACCGGATCAACTGGCGTAGATTTGTCCACTAACGCCATCGCGCGCGGCGGCGCTCCGGGGTGCGTCGCATCGAGTTCGTCGATCTTCCGCTTCAGTGCCCGCTGCTTCTGCTGCGCAGGCGTGTCGAAAAGACGTTTGAGTTCGTCCTGACCAAGCTTGAAAGGCGAACTGCTCGCGTAGAGCATCTGCCGCAGCGATTCCGCATTCGTGTCCGTCAGTGACATTGGCGCATTTGTCTTCGCGCTCACTTCGCGCCACTGCTTGTCGATCGTGGCGAACACCTTGTTGTAGCGCTCAGAAACATCCTTCAGCGAAGCCGGCGCATTCGTAAACTCAACCGCCACGAGCGGATTCAATTGATTCGTGGTGAGTGTCTTCGTGAGCGCTTTCGCACTCGCCGCAAAGTTCGTCGCCTCCAGCTTCGCGAACTGAATCCATGCGCCGAAGATAGGATCGTTCGCGCTGGCGTTCGACAACCGCTCCATCCAGCGCCGCGCCACGCGCGGGGACAACTTGCGCTCTCGCACGACGGAATCCTGCTTTCCTTCGTCCTTCTGCTTTTTCGAATCGTGCGCCGCCAGCAAATAATCTCCTGCCTGCCGGCGCATTTTCGTAAGCAACTCGGTTTCCTTATCGCTGACAAATTTCTTCAGTTCGCTTTCGCGCTTGGTTTTTTCCGCGAGGTATTCCGGATACTGTTTCGGCAGGGAGTTCGTGCCGAGCAAAGGCTTTTCCGCAGGCTCTTCACTGCTCGAGAACACGCCGTAGAGCGAGTAGTAATCCTTCGTCGAGATCGGATCGAACTTGTGATCGTGGCAGCGGGCGCAGGCCACGGTCAGCCCCATCAATCCACGGCTCATCGTGTCCAGTCGGTCATCGATAATGTCCGGCTGATTGTTGAGGAAACGCCGGCCCAACGTCAGAAATCCGAGCGCTGCCAGCGGCCGCTTGTCATCGTTCAGCGAGAGCTGATCCGCGGCCAGTTGCTGGATAATGAACTGGTCGAATGGCAAGTCTTCGTTCAACGAGCGAATGACGTAATCGCGATACGTGTAAGCAAATGCGTAGCGCCGCTCTTCCTCGAACACGTAGCCTTTCGTGTCGGCGTAACGCGCCACGTCCAGCCAGTAACGTCCCCAGCGTTCTCCGTAGCGGGGTGACGCCAGCAAGCGGTCGATGACTTTGGCGAACGCGTTCGCGGAAGCGTCCGCGACGAATGCCTCCACCTCGTCGGCGCTCGGCGGCAAACCGGTGAGATCGTAAGTCGCTCGGCGAATCAATGTGCGCTTATCGGCGGAAGTCGACGGCGCAAGCCCCTTGGCATCAAGCTTCGCGAGAATGAAGTTGTCGATGGGTGATTGTACCCCCTTGGGATTTTTTACTGCGGGTGGCGCTGTCGCGCGCACCGGTTGAAACGCCCAATGCTTCTTCGCCTCCTCCATCTTCCAACCCGTCGCTGCTACGGTCGCGTTCGTGCGCGGATCAGGCGCGCCCAACTTCACCCATTGCTCCAGCGCGCTGATTTGCTCCGGCGAAAGTTTTTTGCCCTTGGGCGGCATCTGCAAATTCTCGTCAGTGTAGCGCACCGCTTTGATGAGCAGGCTCTTCTCAGGATCGCCAGGGACGAGCGCGGGTCCGCTGTCGCCGCCTTTGAGCAAACCAGCGTGCGTGTCCAGCAACAGTCCGCCTTTCACCTTGTCCGAGGTCGCGCTGTGACACTTGTAGCAAGTCTCGACCAGAACCGGCCGCACCTTCTGCTCGAAGAAATCAATGTCGGCATCGCTCGCCCCGAAGGCGGAAAGCGCCGCGACTCCTGACAAAGTCGCGGCACAAAACCATTTCTTCAGTACTGAATTCACGTGTGTTGTTCGTTTCGGCAAAGCGGCGTTACGCCATCAAGCCGAGGATCGCTTTCGCGGCGCGCCGGCTCGCTCCGGATTCGCCCAACGATGAAACGATCTCCTTCAGCTTCGCTTTGACCCAGTTGCGACGAGCGGCGTCGTTCAGGAATTCAAGCGTTGCACGCGCGATATTCTCGCCTGTCGCGGCCCCTTGCACAAATTCTGGAAATACCTCCTCGTTAGCCAGGATGTTGGGCATCGCCGCCCAACGCACGTTCACGAGAGGCTTCGCGATCAAATACGTGGGCCATGAGGTCTTGTACAACACCACCGCCGGCACCCCAAAAAATGCACACTCCAGAGTGATCGTGCCGCTCTTCGCGATTGCCACGTCGGCGTGAGCGAGCGCAGTTGCGAGACCCGCGGATCGAACTTCCACGTCAGCGGGCAGCCCGATTTGCCTGGCGAAGGGAAGCAGGCTTTCACCAAGAATGATCGTGGCACGGACGCCTGGAGTCTGTGCGCGAATCCGCGTCAGTGCATCGTTGAGCACGGGCAGATGACGTCTCAATTCAGAGGGCCGGCTGCCTGGCAGAATCACCACGTGCGGCGGCTTCGTGCTCACGATTGCTTGGTTTGAAAACCGGTCGTCCGTCACATCGCGGGCGTATCGATCCACCATCGGATGGCCGATGAACTCGACGCGCAATTTCGGAACTCGTTGCGCGTACCACGTTTTCTCGAAAGGAAAAATCGTTAGCAACAGATCGACGTTGCGCGCCAGCTTCTTTGCCCGCCAGGGACGCGTCGCCCAGACCTGCGGTGAAACGAATTGGATGATCCTCGGCTGCCAGGCTGCGTCCGTGGAACCTCGCACATGGTTTTTGATCTCTTGCGCGACGCGGCTGTTAAACCCGCCGAAGTCCACGCAAATGATCGCATCGGGCTTCCGCTTGATGGCGAGCTCCACCACCTGCTTCAGCGCTTCTCGGTACTCGCCAAGCCGCTTCAGCGCTTCCAATCCCCATACGGCATTCTGCGAAAAATCAAAGACCGTCTCGACTCCCGCATCGCGAACCGCTCGACCGCCAACACCGAAGAACGTCAGTGGCGACGTTGAAGTTTCACGAAGAGCCACGACCAATTCGGCAGCGAGAGCGTCCCCGCTCGCCTCCCCCGCGATCACCATGAAGCTCTTGCCACTCACGCGTATTTCATCGAGCGGAATCAAGCATCACCTCAACTCGGAATCACTCTCTCGCGTTTCGTCACCTGTTGGATTTGGGCCGTGATCTCGAACGCCAGTTCCAATGCACGTTGCGCCGACTCGCCATCCACGAGTGGCTTTTGCTGGTTGCGCACGCATTCCACAAAATGCTCCAGCTCAAGCTTGAGCGGTTCGTCCTTCGTAATGGGCACCCGCTCGCGCACGATACGCTTGCCGCCAAACTCGCTCACGATCGTCGAGTCCTTTGCGTGCAGGAGCTTCTTCAACAACGAACTCTCGCTCTCGCCGTTGCGTGCAAGCCGATAGATAAAACCCTCCTGCGCCTGATAGTTTAGCGAGATGTAGCTCGTGTTTTCTCCGCCGCTGAACACTCGAATCTTGCGCATCCGCTCCGCGCTCACGCGGCTCACGGTGAGATTGGCGATACAACCATTTTCAAATCGCAGCCGTGCATTGGCGATGTCTTCGGACTTGCTTAGAACGGGAATCCCCACCGCATCCACGCTCGCCACCGGCGACTTCACAAAGGCCAGCACGATGTCCAGATCGTGAATCATCAGGTCGAGCACGACGCCGACGTCGGTGCTGCGCGCCGGGAATGGAGAAAGCCGGTGCGACTCGATGAACCGCGGCTCCGTCACCACGCTCTCTAAATATTTGTAAACAGGATTGAAACGCTCGACGTGGCCGACCTGCATCAGACACCTGTGATCGCGCGCGAGCTTCACCAACTCCGTCGCTTGCGCGGCTGTGCTCGTCATCGGTTTTTCCACCAGCACATGTTTGCCTGATTCGAGAAGCTGCTTTGCAATGTCGAAATGCATCACAGTTGGCGTCACGATATTCAACGCATCGGACTCTCGGGCGGCTTCTTCAATGGAGGTGAACGCCCGCACGTTGTGCTTGCTCGCGTGAAGCTTCGCGGCGTCTGGATTGGCGTCGTAAACGCCGGCGAACTCAACGACACCCGCCGCCGCCAATTGGGCGTAGATGCGGGCATGATGTTGACCAAGCGAACCGGTGCCGATGACCGCGACGCGCGGTTTTTTGGAGGCTGTTGCCACGGCGACGACTCTGCCAGTTCGGATTTGCGGCTGACAACCAGAACTGCCCGAGGATTCAATATTGGCGTTGCAACAACATAGAGGCATAGCAGGGAAACGCATCAAAACACACCAGCGAGGTGGGACTCGTCGCGCTGCGTTCAGCGGCCCGATTGAGCGATCGAAGCGATCGCCGTGCCTGCCGTCCGCTGAACGCGGACGGAATGGCCGCAGCGCGGCCATTTCCACCGCCATTTCGGCTTTGATGCGTCTGCCCTGACAGCGCAGTCCTCGACTCTCGTCCCTCGGTTCTGCTACGAACTGCCGGGTGCGCGGTGAACTGAAGAATGCGAAACGAATCGTGGTGAAGCTCGGGACAGCCGTGCTTACGGACGATCGCAAGCAGCCTGATCGAGCGCAGATGCGACAACTCGTGGCGCAGATCGCGCGACAAAGGCGAGAGGGCAGGGAACTGGTGATCGTGACCTCGGGCGCTGTCGGCGCGGGCATGGGTGTGCTCGGTTATGCGAAACGTCCCGAGTCTGTTGCTGAACAGCAGGCATGCGCCGCTGTTGGCCAGTCGCGGCTGATGGCGACCTACGAGAAATTGTTTGCCGAGTTCGACCTCCACGTTGCGCAGGTGTTGCTCACGCACGCCGACCTGCAACATCACGAGCGCCATCACAACGCGCGCGGCACGCTGCTCACGCTGCTGAAGAAAGACGTCGTTCCGATCATCAACGAGAATGACGCCGTCTCGACCACCGAATTGAAGTTCGGCGACAACGATCGGTTATCCGCGCTGGTGGCGGCGTTGTTACCCGCCGACTTGCTGGTGATCCTCACGAGCGTGGATGGAGTGATGCGGGATTTTGGAAAGCAGACGGCAAAGCGGCTTTCAGCCATTTCGGAAATCGATTCCGACATCGAAGCGCTGGCGGGCGGCACAACGAGCGCGACAGCCGTGGGCGGAATGGAATCAAAAATTCAGGCCGCGAAAATTGTCGTGCGCAGCGGAGTGCCACTCGTCATCGCACCCGGGCGCAACACGACGGTATTGGACGATATCGTGCGCGGGCGGGATGTCGGCACGCTGTTCCTGCCGAAGCAAACAAAGATGCGCGGGCGCAAACGTTGGATCGCATTCTTCCATCATCCGAAGGGTTCGGTGTTCGTTGACGCGGGCGCCCGACGCGCGCTGATCGAGAATGGAAAGAGCCTGCTCCAGCCCGGAGTCACGCGATGCGAAGGCGAGTTCGAGCCCGGTGAAATTGTCAGCATCTGCGATGACGAGGGACAGGAGTTCGCGCGTGGGATGATCGCGTTCGGTTCGGAAGAAATTTGCCAAAGAAAAATCGCGCGCGGCGAATTGGTTCATCGCGACGATCTTGTGATTCTCTGATCATGCCGAAGAAACGTCCCGCCATCGAAGAGTTGCTCGCTGTCATGGCGAAGTTGCGTTCGCCCGAAGGTTGTCCGTGGGACCGCGAGCAGGACCACATGACGCTGCGCTTCCATGCGGTGGAGGAAGTCTATGAATTGATGGACGCCATCGAATCGGGCGACGACGCGGAAATGGAGGAGGAGCTAGGCGACCTGTTGTTGCAGGTGGTTTTCCATGGCCAGCTTGCGAGGGAGCGCGGCGTGTTCGACTTCGAGCGCGTGGCGCGACACATCACGGACAAGCTGATCCGGCGCCATCCGCACGTCTTCGGCGACGTGAAGGTGAAGAACGTGGACGAGGTCTGGGCGAACTGGGAACAGATCAAGCGCGCGGAGAAATCAGGAACGAAGAACGAGCGTCCGTCGGCATTCGATGGCATTCCGAAACACCTTCCGTCGCTTCTGCGCGCGGAGAAGCTCGCGAAGAAAGCGCGTAAAGTGAAATTGTTCGACCACGCGAAATCGAAGCGCAGTGCATCCCAGCTTGCGCGCGAATTGTTCGAGTTGTCAGCGGAAGCGCAGTCACGCGGGTGGTCGGCGGAAGAATTGTTGCGCGCCGAAAGCGCCCGCCGCGAGCGTGCCTGGCGCGAAGCCGAGCGTGCCGCAGCAAAACTTCAAAGCTCGCGCAAACGGTAAAACCGCTGCGAAGCGCTGATGTTGTTCGTGACCGAACGCGTAGTGCCGTCGCCGCTCTGGACCATCAGCGGCGTCCAACCGGTGTCCGTGAACGAGTTCTTGTATTCGACTGCGTAGTAAACTCCGGCGCGGGTGTTGAACGAGAAAACGACATTCGTGCCCTGACGTCGCGTGTTGACGATCAGCGGCAAGATGGCCGGGTAGTTGCAGCCCCGCTCCGTCACAAGAATGGAATCCACATACCAACCGGTCGCCGCCACGTCGCTGTCGCTGGCCAGACGCCAGCGCAGCCGGGCGCTTTTGCCAGCAAGAGAGGACGGCATCGTCACGGTCGTGGTCAGAAAGTTCGCGGAATCACCGGTCCATGCTTCTCGTCCCGCCAGCGGATTTCCGAACGACTCGTCGATGAAATAATTATAGCCATTCGCCCCGAAGGCAGCGCCGGCGGCGAGGATGTCGGTGAACGGTCCGTTGTTGATCGAAATCTCCAGCACGCCACCATCGAAACCGTACTCCGTGTCGTAACGATGCGAAAAACTCAATTGGGCGTTCGTGGATGAAATAGTGAAGGGCGGAGAAATCAGCGACGCGTCGCTGATGCCGATCGGGTCGGCGATGAAAGCGGAGTTCGTCGGAGTATTGAAAACGCCAGCACTCGTCACCCATCCGGCGTTGCCTGTCGCGGTGGTTTGCCAATTGGTCGGCAGCGCGGGAGGCTTCACGGTATCAAAGTTTTGGCTGAGACGGCTGAGTTGCGCGCCGAGTTGGAAGTTAAAGCTGAGATTACCAACA
>DATHEW010000563.1:0-5469 GCA_035318425.1 Candidatus Acidiferrum sp.
GACGAGATGCGCTTCGCTGACCGGCACGTAAAGTTTGGGCGCAGGTTGCGCCGGATCGCTGGACGCGTATTCGATGGCCAGACATTCCTGTCCGGTCGTTCGCTTGGATCGCTCCGTCGGCTTTCGTCCCGCGCCTTGATCGAAGATTTGCAGCCCGAGGAATCGACCGATCCCGTGCTGCACGTGAACGACGTAATCGCCTTCCTCGAACTCCGTGAAATCAATATCGAGCGCCGATCGCGATGCGGCGGCGTGCGGCGATTTCAGGCGGCGCGGACGCTGAACCTTGTAGCGTCCGAAGATTTCCGCGTCAGTCACCACGACGAGCTTTGAAGGCTCGTCCATGAAGCCGCGCGAGAGGGTGCCGAGATGAGTTGACGGTGAGAATTGTTTCTCGAAACCCAGTTCATTCCAGATTTCTTCGAAGCGCTGGCGTTCGCCCTGGGTGTTGCAGAAGACGTGGACGGCATAACCCTGCCGCAGCCAGCGATGCAGTTGCGCGAAGAACTCTCGCCGTTGCGCTTCGGCAATTTGGAGATCGACCGCGCGCTCGGCGATCGGCCGAAACGCATCAAGGCTTTTCAGCGTCAGCGCAACTTCATCCTCACGTGTCGTCTCGTGTTCGGACAACGGAGGTAACTCGCTGCTCTCGTCTTCGGCCGCGCTCTCGAAGATCGCCACGCTGGTGAACTCATCAGTCGCGCGACGCTGCACTTCGTTCCACGGCGTGAAGAACGCATCGCCCGCAGTGATCTGCGCGGTGTAATCCGCGGCGCAACTGTCGAGCGATTCAGGTTCACTGAGGACGATGACGGCATCGCTGGGAAGATGATCGAGCAATGTCGCGAAGGAGATTGCTGGCTCGCTGCCGGCCTGCTTCTTGAGAATGCCGAGTTCGCCGGCTGGCGGGATCGTGACCGCATCTGTTTGTTCCCGCGAAATTTGAGAGATCGGATCGAACTCGCGAATGGAATCGATCTCGTCTCCGAAAAATTCGATGCGCATCGGCCACGGCGACGTAGGTGGAAAGATGTCGAGAATGCCGCCGCGCAACGCGATCTCGCCTTTGTGATTCACCTGCGCCTCGGGCTCATAACCCTGGTCTTCGAGCCATTCGATGAGATCGAGTGGGTTGATCTGGTCACCGCGCGAGACTGTACGCGTCCGCTTCGCAATGTCTCCCGGCGGAAAGGTTTTCTGCATCAACGCGACCATGTTAGTCACGATCACGTGGCCTGGCGTTTCGGCCGCTTCCCGTTGAGTTGCGAGAGCGACGAGCGTTTCGAGTCGCTCGCTGATCACATCGGCGTGCGGGAGTTTTGATTCGTGCGGAAGAATGTCCCACGACGCGAAGAACAGCGGCGGGCGTTCCTTCTCGATGTGTTGAACCCATGTCGTGAGATCCTGGTGAAAATTCTCCTGCGTCTTAACGCCGCCGGTGATCACCAGGATCGTGCGTGTGGGAAACAGCTTGTGCAGCAATGCGGCGACGAATGGATGAGCGGCCGCGTGGATGGCATCGAGGGACAACGCTTCGCCACGCTCCACGCGGCGGACCAGGTCCTGCACGGCGGGAGATTTCTCTGCGAAAGAAAAGATGTCGCGTTCCCCTTTAGCCAGTGGGCTGAACCTCGCAACGACCGGCATGAGCGTCAAGCGCGCCCCGGCAAAATGCCGGTTAGGCCCACTGTGGGAAATGAGCCGCTGGATGTGCGCCAACGAGCCGACCCGGCAAGATGCCGGCGCGCGCTTGGTTACACCTTCCAACCTGTCCGATAGTGATGCTGGATCAACGCCTCGGCTTCCGGGCAATTCGTAGCGTGCAGTTTCTTCGCATCCCACTCCAGCTTCTGCTGTACGCGGTAGGCAACGTTTCCGAGCAGCGCTGTTTCGGTGAGCGGACCCGAGTAGCCGAAGTGACACGTGGTGGTGCCGCGTGTCTTGATGGCTTCGACCCATTCCTTGTGATGGCCGATCGAGTTTGAGATGGATGGTTGCGGCGCGACGAAGTCCTTGAACTTTTCTTCGGGCAGCAAGAGTCGTTGACGATAATCCGCCAGCAACATTCCCTTCTCGCCGACGAACAGCACACCGCTCTTCCAATGCGGCTTCAGTTCCTCCGGCAGCAGTTGTTCCGGGCGGCGGCCACCATGATACCAGGTGAGAGGAACGCGTCCTGCACCGCGTGCGTCGGTCTCGTCTCGCAAAAATTCGAAGCGCATGATCAGCCATTGCGGTGGCGCGTCCGGATGCACCGTTGGTCCGTCAACGGGTTCGACGCTCACCGGATATTTCAGACCGAGAGCCCAGAACGGCAGGTCCATATAGTGACAGCCAAAATCCGCGAGCGATCCGCCGCCGAAGTGCCACCAGTTGCGCCAGGCGAACGGCGCGTAGTTCGGGTGATACGGCCACGGTGCGATGGGCCCAAGCCAAAGTTCCCAATTCAAATTCTTCGGCACAGGCGGAGTCTCGGTGGGACGATCTTTGCCGCCGTAGCTCGAATTGACCCACACATGGACTTCCTTCACCTGGCCGATCGCGTCGGCGCGAATCAACTCCACGACACGACGATAATTGCCGCCCGCGTGAATCTGCGTTCCGAGTTGCGTGACGGCTTTGTGCTTGCGCGCGAGCTCGGTGATGATGCGTGCTTCAGAAACCGTGTGCGTGAGCGGCTTCTCGCAATACACATCGCGGCCGCTGCGCAACGCCGCTGCCGTCGCGACCGCGTGCGTGTGGTCCGGCGTCGCGATCACGATCGCATCAATGTTTTTCTGGTCGATCAGTCGGCGGAAATCTTCGCAAACCTTCGCGCCGGGATGCTTCGCTGCTGCTGCGGCCAGCTTCGTGGAATCAACATCGCAGAGCGCCACGCAATTGTGGTCCTTCAAGCTCTCGAGGCTGAACTCGGCTTGTCCCGCCGTGCCGATGAACCCGATGTTCAGCTTGTCGTTCGCTGACAACCGCCGGTGCGTCGTCCGGCAACCGACGAGTGCCGTGCCCGCGGCGGCGATCGTAAACTGTTGCAGGAAACGACGGCGATTAAGGTCAGATGCGCCGCTGCGCGAAGTGTCTTGGGCTTGCATGCACCTGAGTTACCAGAGCACGAAGGCGCCGCGCAAAAACAAAACAGCGGCGAACGCCGAACGTTCGCCGCTGTCGATCGATCCAATCTCACTCGCGCAGACTGAAGAACTTCTTCGCCGCGTCCGCTGGCAACGTCACGTTGAAATGATCGTTCGAGTTCACGACTTCGTTCGTCGTGGGCGTCCACGAGATTGGTGGTGTCAGATCCGGCGTTTCGTTCAACGCGAGCCCTACCGTGGTGTTGGTCCACGAGATGAGTACGTTCGTTCCCGTGAGAGCGATTTTGAGCACCGCATTGGTCGTCGCGGGAGTTCCCACGATCAGTTGCGCGCTGGCGCTGACCGTGCCGCCCGCAATGTTCGTGATCGCCACGGTGTAAGCTCCTTCGTCAATGAGCTGTGCATTCGGGATCGTGAGTGTCGATCCAGTGCCGCCAGCCACGGGCGCGCCATCGTGATACCACTGGAACGTGAGCGGATCGGTCGCGCGATACGTTACCGTGAACATCGCTGGCGACCCCGGCGGAACTGTGAGCGACGCTGGCTGACGCGTGATGACGGGTGCGACTGGGGCGATGGGCGGAGTGATGTCGATGAAGCAAACCTTGTTGTTGTTCGCGACCGTTTGAGAATCAGGTCCGCTGCGCAGCGTTAGCTGGCCGTCCGCGACCGTGGTTGAAACCGTGAAGTCCGCCCACCATGCGCCTGCGACAGGGATGTAGGTACCGGTCACTGTTCCTTCGATGTCATACTGAAATACGCTATCCACGGCCGTCGGATCGCCGCCGACCACGCGGACAGTGTAGGTGTCGTTTGGCAGATCAATTTGCCAGAATGCCGCTGGAAGCGCTTTCAACATGTGCATAAACGTGTCGTAGCGAAGATCAGGCGAGCTGGCATTGTTGCGAATGCGCCCGTCGGCGATGAGGTTGCGGTCCCAGCCATAAGTGAAGCCGTTCGTGCGCAGGCCGTACACCTCGCCCACGTCCAGCAGGTAACCAGCCGGAGCCGGTGAATTTGTCGCGCCGAAATTCACGCGGGTCGGAAAACCAATCACGCCCGCCGCCACGCTGAAGCTCCATTCATTGCTGCTGGTGATGGTCAGCCCGCCATTGTCCTGGAACACCAGTTGCACCGTGTGGGTGAGGCCGGTGGCCCAAAGCGTGGGCGGCGTGTACGAAATCGCCGTGCCGAACGAGTCACTCGTGATGGCGGCGTCGCTGGTCACGTTCGTGCCATCGACCGTCAGCGCGAGGGTGGACAGATTAACAGCGGTGCTTCCGTTTGCGATAGTCACATTGACACTCGCGCTCGGTTGCACACGAGTTGCGTTGGGAAGAGGCGAAACCGAGGAGAGCCACGGCGGCGTGCCTGATGCCGGCACCAGAACAAGAAAGTTCACCACCACATCGTTGTTCGCATCCACGGAACCGAGGCGAATGGTTTCGAGATCGGTGAGCGGGATGATCGCCGGATCACCGAAGGCGTCGAGCAGCGGCACATACTGATACGCCGTGGCGCCGCCTGTATTCGGTACGGCGAACGACCCGAGAACAACGGACGTCTGGTCCGGTGCGCTGGCGTCGCTCGTCACTTTTGAGAGCGTGAGTTGCCGCGCCTGCGTGCTCGCGACACGCGCATACACCTGATACGACGCGGTGACGTAGAGCCGCGTGTAATTGAGCCATTCGCCGGGTTGCATGCGCCACACCTGATAGTCATTGGTTCCGGCGTACGCTGGACGCAAACCATCGGGAGACACTTGAGTCCCCACGAAGTCACACGTGCGATAGGCGTTGTTCACCGCATTTGAACTCGTGTCCCAGTAGTCCACGCCTTTGATTCCGGTGAAACCGAAGTAGGCATTTGGCGGCGCTGGATCGAGAAAAATCCCGCCGAGGTTGAACGCGGTAGGACACACCGTATCCGCGAAATTGTAGTCCTCAGCCTCAACCGTCGTGACTTCGGATTCGTTGAACGTATCGAACAACACCGTGCGCGTCGTGGTGCGAGTGGCGGAATCGGTGATCGAAATCATCGCGTGATACGGAGTGTTCGGTTGCAGGCCCGTAAAGGAAACCGTGCGGGCCGTGTCGCTGCCGCCGACGACTAAGAGATCGCTCACGTCCAATCCATTCAGCGTGAGATGCATATCGGTCGGCGCGATGGTGCTGCCTTCGCCCGCGAGAGCTTCGAACGTGAGCGGGCTGTCGAACGGGAAGAAGAATGTGTTGTTCGCCGGGCTGACGTTGACGATCTGTGGCGGACTGGCCGCAGGCAATCCCACGCGCGTGCGGTAAGCCGGGATCGCTCCTGCCGTGATCGTATCGTTGATCAAGGTGCGAACGCCATTCGTGCGATTGATCGAGTAGAACTCGAG
>DATHEW010000564.1:0-3178 GCA_035318425.1 Candidatus Acidiferrum sp.
TCGCGCCATCCGTTCGCGCCACGCGCGTAAAATAGAGAGCCATGGACGGGCCTCGTTGCGGCGAAGACTTCCACAGGATGACTGCCAGCAATGCCGCCATCGGAAGCACGATCCAGAGGATGCGACGCACGTTCATGGGAATCCGCATCGAGAGAAAGGCTGGAGCACATACTCCCGAGACATGCGCGCGATGGTAAACGTGGGGAGGAAGGATGGAAACCATTTCAAGTAGAGCCGCGGAAACGCGGGGAAGGTTTTTGAAGCTGAACGTGATTCGTTTTCTCGAAGGACAGCACTTCGGATTCCCGATGTCAAAAATGTGTTGTGACTTGGAGGTTTGGAGCTTCCACCGCACCCGATGTTGAAACGCTTGAGTTTGAATTGTCCCGGAGCGAATCATCTCGCCGTGACCTGCACGGAAAGAATTCAAGACGGCAGCTTTCCTTCGCCATCTGGCGCTGCGCCGCTTTGCTTAAATGATTGAGGCAAGGCGTTCATTCCTGACTGCGGTGTTGCTTGTGCTGGCGAGCCTGTTGGCAGCACCGGCTGCAAACGACACTGGTTACGGCCCCCCGATTTCTGTTCCTCACGAACCACCAAAAGCGTCCCTTCCGTTCCGGCGATCACTGGTGGATCAAACCTGGGAAGATGCGCGCGCGAAAAGCGCCGGTTGCCTGGAATGTCATAAAGACATCGACACGCTCTCGATGCACACATCCCAAAACGTGGTGCTCGGTTGCGCCGATTGCCATGGAGGGAACCCGACACCGGGACTCACGATGCGGAAGGCGCATGTGGAGCCAAGGAACAAAATCTTTTGGGAAAGCTCGGCGAACCCGAGCGACTCATCGGTGCTATTGAATCACGAGTCGGCGGAGTTCATTCAGTTCGTCAATCCCGGTGACTTGCGCGTGGCGCAGCAGACGTGTGGCGCGTGCCATCCAAGCGAAGTGTCGCGCACGGGACACAGCATGATGCGCCACGGCGCGATGCTCTGGGGCGCGGCTCTCTACAACAATGGCGCGTTTCCGCTGAAGAATTATCGCTACGGCCAGGCTCACGGTGCGAATGGAGAATCATTGCGGCTGCTGAATCCTTACGTGCCGAGGCCGGAAGAGACGCGCACGAACGGCGTGCTGCCATTTCTCGATCCGTTGCCACGTTTCGTGTTGGGACAGCCGAGCAACATCCTGCGCATCTTCGAGAAGGGTGGTGAGAGACAGCTTCAACTCGGGGTGCCGATCACGACTGAGCCGCCCGGAAAACCTTTGCGCCGATTGAGCGAGCGCGGCCTCGGCACCTTGAATCGCATCGATCCGGTGTTCCTCAATTTGAACAAGACGCGGCTGCACGATCCGTTGCTCGACTTCATGGGGAGCAACAATCATCCCGGCGATTATCGCTCCAGCGGTTGCTCGGCGTGCCATGTGGTGTACGCGAACGATCGCTCGCCGACGCACTCGGCGTATTACAGCAAGTATGGAAATCAGGGGTTGAGTTTCAGCGGTGACGCGGCGATTCCTAAGCACGAGAAGGGACATCCGATCAAGCATCAGTTCACGCGCGCCATTCCCACGTCGCAGTGCATGAACTGTCACATGCACCAGGGAAATCTCTTCGTGAATCCATTCCTGGGCTACACGTGGTGGGACCAGGAAAGCGACGGCGAGTTCATGTATCCGGCGAAGCAGAAGAACCCGACGGAGGCGGAGCGGCTCGCGTCATTGCGCAACAACCCGGAGGAATCGGCGTCGCGAGGCAAGTGGGGCGACAACGATTTTCTGGAGAAGGTCGCGGAACTGAATCCGAAACTGAAGCAGACGCAGTTCGCGGATTATCACGGGCACGGCTGGGTGTTCCGCGCGGTATTCAAGAAGGACAAAAAAGGAAATCTCCAGGACTTGCATGACAAAATAATTCCTCACGACGACCCGCAGAAGTTCGGCAAGGCGATTCACTTAAAAGACATCCATCTCGAGCGCGGCATGCAGTGCGTCGATTGCCACTTCGACATGGACGTGCATGGCAACGGAAAGCTCTATGGTGAGCCGCGCGCGGCCACGACGATTGAGTGTATTGATTGTCACGGTACGGTCATGGATCGTCCGTTGCTCACGACCACGGGCAATGGCGGCAAAGTTGACTTGAGCAAAGGCGTGACGCCGTGGGGACCACGCTTCACGTGGGAAGGGAAGAAGTTGTTCCAGCGCTCGACGCTCAGTCCCGACGTGCGCTGGGAAGTGCCGCAGACGCGCGACACGATTGATCCGGCATCGCCGAAGTACAACGCGAAGAGTCGCTTTGCGAAAACGTTGCGGCGCGACAATGCGACGTGGGGCGATGTCCCGGGTGCGCGCAAAGCCGATGGCTCATGCCCTGAACTCGCGCACGATAATCGGAACGTTTCCTGCCAGGTCTGTCACTCGTCGTGGGCGACGAGTTGCTTCGGCTGTCATTTGCCAATGCGCGCGAATCAGAAGGTCGCGGGCAACAAGTTCGAAGGACTCACGACGCGCAATTACACGCCCTACAACCCGCAGGTGGTACGCGATGACGTGTTCCAACTAGGCATCGATGCAACGGTGAAGGACAACCGGCTGGCGGTGATTCGCTCATCGAGCGCCGTGGTGGTCGGATCGCAGAATGGAAATCGCGAGTGGGTTTACTCGCAGCAACAGACCGTGAGCGCAGAGGGTTACAGCGGACAGGCATACAATCCGCATTTCCCACACACCACGAGCGGGAAAGGCACGACGAAGAATTGCACTGACTGTCATCTGTCCAAGGATAACGGCAACAATGCGTGGATGACGTCGCTGCTCGGATTCGGCACGGGCACGGTGAATTTCTTCGGGCGCTACGCTTACGTCGGCGCCGGCAAAGACGGTCTCTACGGCGTCGCCTGGACGGAACAGAATGAGCCGCAAGCGGCGCTCGGCAGTCATCTGCACAAGCTGGCGTACCCAGACAATCACGCGAAGCACGCGGAAACAAATAGAGGCGAGTTGAAGGGAGCGCATCATCATCACGCGAAGGAGATTCTCGATCTGACGTTACGCGGCGAATACCTCTATACCGCGAATGGCGCGGATGGATTCGAGGTGTTCGACGTGGCGAACATCGACAACAAAGGTTTCAGCGAACGCATTCTCACCGCGCCCGCGTCGCCGCTCGGTCA
>DATHEW010000565.1:0-3407 GCA_035318425.1 Candidatus Acidiferrum sp.
GGAAGAATGCTCTGCACTGATCCCTTTCCGAACGTTTGCTCGCCGAGCACCACTGCCTTGCATTTGCCGGTGAGGGTCAGGTCTTGCAGCGCGCCAGAAACAATCTCCGATGCGCTGGCGCTGCCGCCATTAACGAGGACGATGATTGGGAACGACGGATGCAAGGCGCGGCCCGTCGCCTTGTATTCGGAACGCGCCATCTGCCCGCGCCCTTCGGTCGAGACAACGAGCGTGCCGCGAGGAACAAATTTCTCGACCACCTTCACCGCGGCATCGAGCAGGCCGCCCGGATTATTGCGCAAGTCGAGAATCAACGCCTCCATGCCCTTCTTCTCGAGCTTGCGTAGTGCGTCTTCGAAATCGTCCGGCGTGCCTTCGCCGAACTGAGTCATGCGCACGTAGCCGATCTTGTCCTCGCTCAATGGAAACTCTCGCTTGCCGTTGATGTCCTTGACGGTATCTACCTTGATGGCTGCGCGCGTCAGCGTGTGATTGGTGACGCTACCGCTCGATGGCCGCATGATCGTCACTTCAACTTTCGAGCCAGGCTCGCCACGAAGCTTTTTCACTGCGTCCTGCATCAACAGCTTATCCGTGCTGCGTCCATCGATGCGGAGGATGCGATCACCAGAAAGAATGCCCGCCTTGAATCCTGGCGTGTCTTCCATCGGCGCCACAACCGTCAGGTGGCCGTCCTTCGACGAGATCACGATGCCCACGCCTCCGAATTCACCCGACGTGTCTTTTTTGAGCTCGTCGTACTTGCTCGATTCCATGAACTCGCTGTGCGGATCGAGCGTGTTCAACATTCCTTTCATCGCGCCCTGGATCAGGTCCTGATACGTGACCTTGTCGCCATCCACGTAATCCTGGCGCACGCGTTCGAGCACGACGGAGAAGAGTTTCAGGTTGGGATATGGATCATCCTTTTCGGCGGCGCCGACGGTTTGGAAATAAACCTGCGTGCCGACGAGCAGATTGAAAGCGAGTGCGGCGAACAAAAGGCCGTAGAAAAACTTGCGCTTCATAAACGTGACGGGCGCAAGGTAGTAGCGAGTTCTCGTAATGGCAAGAAACGTGGAGCGCGGAAACTACTGGTGCAATCAGCGGCGGTAAGAGTTGATTAGACTGCGGCAGCAAGCGGACGCACACAGCTTTCCTACTTGCGCAGCAACGACTCGATGAACGGTAAGTCCGCCGGGCGGGTCACCTTTGGATTCGGTTCGCGGCCTTCGACGAGGCGCACCGGCTGGCTGATCAGTTCGCAGGCGGCGGTATCATCGGTCAGGTTGAGGCCACGATCTCGTGCAGTGGAAATCGCCTTGCGGATCACGTCCACGTGGAAGCATTGCGGCGTCTGTACCGACCAAAGTTTTGACCGATCCATCGTTCGCGAGATTGCCAAGCCGTCTTCGGATTCCTTGATCGTATCAGTGACTCGCTGCGCTGCCACGGCAGCGCCGAATTCCTTCGCCCCGCGAACGCACGCTGCGATCAAGCCGGGTGAGACGCACGGCCGCGCTCCGTCGTGAATGGCCACGATCTGCGACATGGCACTCAGCGCGTTCAACCCGTTCCAAACAGAACCCTGTCGTTCCGCGCCGCCTTCAGCGAATCGATTAGGCTTCTTGAAACCGAACTTCTCTCGCATTTCCTCGAATGCACTTTCCAATCCTGCGCGCACCACGATCACGATCTCATCGACGTCCTCGGCGGCCTCAAATCGCGACCAGGTATGGGCGACGACAGGACGCCCGGCGACTTCGAGAAACAACTTGTCGATGTTTGACCCCATGCGGGTTCCAAGACCCGCGGCGACAATGATGGCACTGACCATGACGCGAGCGTAAACAGCCGCCGCGCAAGGGAGAAACAGAAACTGGAGGAGCGAGCGTCGCAACTCATCTTTGTGGAATGCGATTGGAACCACCGGGCAGCGGGACGCGAAGTGTTTTGGAGTGCGGGGACTTGCCACCGCTTTTCCTGCTTGGCGACTTGTCGCCAGGCGAGCCGCGCGCCAAGTCGCGCCGCGAAAAAAGCGCCGCCAAGTCGGCGCATTCCAAATGACCTTCAACAAGTCAGGGTTTCGTGGAACTCGCGCCTTCCGTTTTGGGCGGCATGCGTTTGGCATCGCCGAAATACTCATAACGATCCCAGCGATCGTCCGCCGGATCGATGGCGCGAGGATCAGCCGTTTGCTTCATCCAGTTGGCCAGCCATTCACGATGCTTTGTCACCGTCACTCCAAATTCTGAACGCTTCACCACGTTCGTGAGTTGATCGGGATCGTTGCGAAGATCGTAGAACTCTTCGCCCGGACGCATGCCGAAACAGAGATCAAAAAACCGTCCGGCCCATTCCTGTTCGCGATGTTCGAGGATGAAGCTCTTCGTCGCGCCGTTATCGCAATCACCAAACTCGCCCACCGCCTTCCACATCACGGGATCACCGGCGGGCCAGCGGTCCGGCGCGAAGTTGCGGATGTAGAGGTAATCTTTTGAACGTACTGCGCGGCTTGGATAGCTGAGATCGCCAGCGCGCACGTTGGCGTGGCGTTCGCGTTCGACGAATACGGATTCGCGGCCTGATCCCACGACGCTGCCCGTGAGCAACGGAACAATACTGCGACCAGTCATGTTCGTCTTTGCCGCCACGCCGCTGAGTTCGAGGATCGTTGGCGCAAGATCGTACAAGTTCACGAACGCATCCACTTTCGTGCCCGGCTTGGTCTTGCCCGGCCATCGGATCGCGAGCGGCATGCGCGTGCCCGCGTCGTAAAGATTGGCCTTGGCGCGCGGGAAAGGCATGCCGTTGTCGCTCGTGTAAATGATCACGGTGTTTTCCAACTCACCACGCTTCTCCAAAGTCGCGATCAATGCGGTCACGTTGCGATCGAGCCGCTCGACCTCGAAGTAATAATCGAGCATGTCCTCGCGCACCTCGGGCTTATCAGGCCAGAAAGCGGGCACCCGAACTTTGTTTGCATCCAGTCCGGCGTCCGTTCCCGTCCCGCGCTCGTAAGGGCGATGCGGGTCAACGCTGCCGAACCAAAAACAAAACGGTTTACCTGGCGGCCGCTTCTCCAGAAACGCCTCGAATGACTTGAACGGCGGGCCGGCCGGATTGCGCGTCCGTCCGCCGGATTTCACATCGCCCGGCCCCCAGCCTTTGCCCATTAGCCCGACAAAATATCCGGCGCGCTCCAGCGTGTCAGGAAACGTCTCGAACTTCGCGGGCAAGGTGCTCCAGAGATTGCCGCCGCTCTCAAGCTGATGCGGCGCGAGGCCGGTAAGAATCGCGCCACGCGACGCCGTGCAGGAGGGCGCGGCGCAGAACGCGTAATTGAACAATGCGCCTTCACGGGCGATGCGATCAAACGCAGGCGTCTTCATCACTGCGTCGCCATA
>DATHEW010000566.1:0-2698 GCA_035318425.1 Candidatus Acidiferrum sp.
AACACCGGGCCGGGCACGGTTATCGAACGCCGGCACAACGAATACGGCCAGATGATCCTGGAGTTGTTGAAGATCGATGGCAGCTCGCTCATTCCGGTCTGGCAGGGTTGGGATTCGGCCGGGCGCAGAAGCCAGGCGGACGGAATGAACTTCACGTATCGCGCCGATGGACTCATGGCCGGCGTGAACGCTTCCACCTTCGGCTACGGCAACAACGGTTTGCTGACGGGACGGACGAACGGTTCACGAGTCATCACCGTTGATCAGCGCGACAGCATGGGCAGGCCGCAGCAACGCACGACGTGCGTCAATGGCAGTGCCGTGCTCACGGAAACCTGGGGATGGACGGGCGACGGCATGCCTTCGAGCTACATCGCCGCGCGCACCGATTTCACCGACACGCGGAATTTCGAATACGCTCCACTCACGCGGCGCCTCACGCAGGAAACATTGCATCTCACGAACGGTGCCCCAACCACCAACAGTTACACGTTCGATCACGGCACGGCAGGCGGGCTTGGTGTCCTGACCAAAGTTGGACAGGCTTCCAGCCTGTCTCCGTCCAACAATTGGTCCGCGGGCTTGGACGACTTCTCCCGCATCACCGCCGAAACCAACTCCATTGTTCGTCGTTCCGCGGATGGCTTTGTTAATGGTGCGGCCACATTACGCGGTTACGTCAACGGCCAGCCGATCGACTTGCGCTACGACTCGCGCGCAGCAGGGCCATGGTATGCCAACCTGCCGCTCGCATCCGGCAGCACGAACACACTGACCGTTTACGCTGATCATCCGAGCGGAGGATTTACCACCAATCGCGCTGCGACGTTTACTGTCGGTTCCGGTGCGTTCGACAAAGAGGAAAGCCAATACGACGGCGCGGGCAACGTCACCAACCGGGTTTGGAAACGTGCTGAT
The DNA here is from genome assembly GCA_035318425.1 of Candidatus Acidiferrum sp. Taxonomy (GTDB): domain Bacteria; phylum Verrucomicrobiota; class Verrucomicrobiia; order Limisphaerales; family SIBH01; genus JANNGC01. Next base: position 919 of record DATHEW010000566.1, read on the forward strand.
GGGCAGGTTGTGCGCAGCCAATCGCTCACGTGGAACGGCTTTGGCCGCTTGGCGAAAGTGACAGAGCGCGACGCGAGCAGCAACGGGTTCAGTTTCGTTTCTGTCTTCGATGGCTTGGGCCGTCAGGTGCGGACGATTGAAACGACGGTGAGCAACAACGTGGCGCTCTCCGCGAATCCCGCGCCGCTCATCGTCACGTATCACTACGATCCGCAGGTAGAGTTCATGATCATCGGCGTCGGCGTGAGCCAGGGCGCTTTCCATCGACAGGACTGGATGGCATTTGGTCCCGATGCGAGCGGCAGCTACGGCGGCATGCACGGCATCGGCGGCTTGGAAACGATCATGGCCGCGCCGTTCAACTTCAGCACGCTGGCGATCAATGACGGTTTTGGAAATGTTGTGGGCACCGTGAGCAACGGCGTCACGCGCTGGACTCCGTCGCGCGTGAACCTTTACGCGCCGGTGGAAGGCTACGCTCCACCGCGTATCTCGCTCAACACACCGCTACACGCAAGCCTTACCTGGCGCACGCGGCCCAGGAACGTCGCTGGCCTCGTGCAACTCGGCGCGCGGCCTTACGACCCGTTTCGCCGCGCGTTCCTCGCGGCTGATCCGCTTGGGCACGCATCGGATGGCGCATTGAACACGGCATTCAACGGCAACCCCGCGTTTTATTTTGATGCGGATGGGAGGTTGAGTGCCGCACCAAGAGGTTCGGGGTTCTATCATTATCTGCCAGATGGGCGTCAGATCACCGTAAGCTTGGCTTCTGCTGTTGAGAGGGCGGTATTGGCTGCCGGAGGCACGGGGGAGGAAGCTTACCTAGCCGGTTGGGGCGGCGGTGGAAGACCCACCGCGTCCTACTCTCAGCCGAGCAGATCGTGGGGCAGCACCGCAGCAGACGCTTTTTTGAATGCCGACCTGTTGCAGGAAAGCTGGCAGGAACTCTCCAATCCTGACTTCAGCACAGGCATCGGATGGGCGACGTTCACAACCGCAGGCGTTGGACTTGTCGCAGGAACGCTTGACGCAGGAACGCTTGACGCAGGAACGCTTGACGCAGGCGCGAATATTTTGACCTTGGGCGGTAAAAGCGCGGTTACATCAAGCGTTAAAACCGGCCTCAAAGAAGGTTTTGAGATTCTTGCGAAAGACTCCATCCGGACAACGATTCACGCCGGCGCTCAGCAAGGTGGCGATGCCTTTGGCTATTACATGAGGATGGCGGAGCGGCTTGACGTTTCTACGGCTCCAAACGCCGCTACGTTCTATTCAGGACGAGGTAATCGCGAACTTGCGGAAAATTTCGCGCGCGCAAATGAAAAAGTCACCCTTGAAATGACATCGGGTGGAGCATGGCTGGACCAACAAAAGTTGTTTGACACTGCCACTAGCGGGCTCACTTCTGATCAAGCTCGCGCCGTTTGGGAAGCCATGTCCCGCCGTTACGCAGAAAACGCTTCTGGAACCGCTGTCGGCTTTGTTGAAGGTGCAAGCGCGCGGGGGATTTTCAACCGGGTGGAATATCCTGCTCTCCAGAGCAACCCGGCAATCGGCAACGTGGTCACAGGAGGACGCTGATGAATATCAATTCAGAGCAGTTCAATAGAGCTTTCGCTGAGTTTCAATCATTTGGACCTCGCCGAAGAATTCCGATAGAAGATCGCTGGCGAGACATCTTGTGCGATGTTGACCCTCGTGAATTCACAGCTCTGAAAGTGCAGTGTGAAAAGGTCGAAACCGTCGCTCTCCATCTCGCGGAACAAGTGAGGGACAA
>DATHEW010000567.1:0-12362 GCA_035318425.1 Candidatus Acidiferrum sp.
GCATTGCCATCTCGATGCCCGACCAAAACATCACCACGAACCTGAACGGCACCGTCGAAACGAACACGTTCTACATCGTGATGGATGAAGTGACCTACGGCACCGGCGGACGTTGGGGCAAATGGAGCGATGGCGGTGGCAGCAGCCTGGAACTGATCGATCCGCGCAGCGACAATCGGCTGCCGTCGAACTGGACTGACAGCGACGACACGGCCAAGAGCGTGTGGGCCACGCTCTCCGTCACGGGTAATCTTGATAATACCGCCGACGGCCCCAGTCAATGGGACGCGCTGCAACTCTATCTGCTCGATGCGGGCGAATGCCTCGTTGATAATGTGAGTGTCAGGATCACGGGGGTAGCGAATGGTTTGAACCTGGTGACGAATGCCGGATTTGAAAACGGCCTCGCGCCGCATTGGGTACCGCAGGGCGACCATCGTTACTCCTATTTGGAGAATACGGGTGATGCCAGTTCCCGTTCGCTTCACGTCGTTGCGCAGGACCGAGGCGACACCGGTGCGAACCGCATCTACACGCCGCTCATCGACGAATACACGACGAACGTCAGCGGCACGATCAGCGCGCGAGTGAAATGGCTGCGCGGCCGGCCCGAGATCATCTTCCGCCTCCGCGGCAATCACCTTGAACTCGCGGGTGTCATGAATGTGCCAAAAGACCTCGGCACTCCGGGCGAGCGCAATAGCCGTTTTGTGAATAACGCGCCGCCAGCGGTCACCGAAGTTTCACCAAACCCGGTGTTGCCCGGCGCCAATGATCCGGTCGTGATTTCGGCACGCGTCCATGATCCGGACGGGGTCGCGTCCGTTCAATTGGTCTATCGCCTTGATCCCTTCCCGCTTGGCTCGACCACATTGCCGATGAACGACAACGGCACGAATGGCGATGTGATTCCCGGCGACGGCACTTATTCGGTCAGACTTGCGGGCCAGCCTTTCGACACGATGATCGCCTTCTACGTCCAGGCAACGGACGCGGCGGGATCAGCGGCTACAGCGCGATTCCCGACTGGCGCGCCGACAAACGAGTGTCTGCTGCACTTCGGCGAGACGCAGCCGATTGCGAGCTTCGCGAGCTATCGCTTCTGGATGACGCAAGCCACCCTGAACGACTGGCAGACCCATGATAAGTTCAGCAGCGAATTGTACAAAGGCACGTTCGTTTACGGCAACAGCCGCGTGATCTATGGCGCGGCGAGCCACTACGCCGGCAGCCCGGCGCACTCCAAACTCTACGACTCGCCTATGGGTACGAACTGCGATTACCAACTCATTCTCCCGGCCGACGACGCGCTGCTTGAGGAAACATCGCTGCGCATTCAGGAGCCGGGGCTCTTCGGGGCCGACCGCACCTGCCAAAACGAATCGCTCGGCTATTGGCTGATCGGACAAATGGGAGTTCCCGCGCTCAATCGCCGCCCCATCAATGTGTTCGTCAATGGCCTTCGCCGCGGCATCATCTATGAAGACACGCAGCGCCAGAATCGCGGTTTTACCGAGCAGTGGTATCCCGATGCCAACGAGGATTTGAGTGATCTTTACCGCATCGGCTATTGGTACGAATTTGGGAATGATCCGATTCTGCACCGGAATGACAGCGCGCCGAGCCTGCGGCCGTGGACGACCACCGGCGGCGCAAAGAAGCTGGCCGTGTATCGGCAGATGTTCAACAAGCGCGGCGTTCAGGGTTCGCAGCATGATTACACCAATCTGTTCAACCTCGTAGATGTGCTGAACACCACTGCGACGGGCGACCAGTACGCCGCGGAAGTGTTTCCATGGATCGATGTACAGGAATGGGCGCGGTCGTTTGCCGCGGAACGGATTTTGAACAACACCGACCTTTACGGCGCGCGCCGTATTGTGAGCGCGACGGAAGATAAACCGGGTGCGCAGAACTCGTTTCTGCTCAAGCCGGGTGGCGACACATGGAAGTTTCTGATCTGGGACATCGACGCGGCGTTCCTCGGCTCGCCCGTCGATCCGCTGTTCGATTTCACCGACCCGCCGATTTCGAACATGTTCCTGCATCCATTCGTGTTGCGCACCTACTGGCAGGCGCTGCAAGACGCGGCGTATGGGCCATTGAAGCCCGAGAACCTGCATCCGGTCATGGACGCGAAATATTCCGCCTTCCAAAAGGTAGGTCTCGCTGCGGCGGCGCCGGACAAGATGAAAGAATTTCTCGGCATACGCCGTGATTACATCCTGCAGTTGCTGTCCGAAAACAGCCCGCCGTTTTCGATCACGAGCAATGGTGGAAACGACTTCACAAGTGGCAGCACGCTGGCGACTTTGACGGGCACAGCACCGTTTAATGTCCGAACAATCACCATCAACGGCATCAGCTATGAGCTGACATGGAGCAGTGTGACGAACTGGTCGCTGCGCGTGCCGCTCACGGGCCAGATCAATTCGCTCGCCGTGCGCGGCCAGGATGCAAACGGCAGCCAGATCACAAATGCCTCTCGCAATATCACAGTGTATTTTAATGGCCCAGTCGCTCGGCCCGAGGACAGCATCGTAATCAACAAGGTCATGCTCCAGCCCGCCGTCAGCAACGCGCACTACGTCGAGATCTACAATCGCTCGACCAACACGACGTTCGGCCTCGCGAACTTCCGCCTGCACGGCGTTGATTTCAATTTCAGCTCCGCCCACATCCTCGCCCCGCGCGGGTATTTGCTCGTGGTAAAAGACTTCGATGCTTTCGCCGCCGCTTACGGAACGTCCGCCAACATCGCGGGCGAATACGTGGGCGAGCTCGATCGCGATGGTGAAACGCTGTCGTTGATTCGGATGGCACAGACGACGAACGAGATCGACACGATTATTTCCAAGGTGAAGTTGAACATCACCGCGCCGTGGCCGACCCGCCCCGGGATCACCAATGGCGGAGTCGCTTTGCAACTGATCGACGCGTCACAGGACGAGTCACGTGTGAGTAACTGGGACGATGGTACCGGCTGGAAATTCTACAGCCGCACCGGCCGTCCTTCCAGTTCCACGGAACGGTTCAGCATGTGGCTTGGGAATTCCGGCGAAATGTTTATCGATGACATTCAAATCGTCCTGGGCACGGTTCCCGCCGTTGGACCGAACCTCCTTTTGAATGGCAGCTTCGAGTCGCCATTGAGCACTGGATGGTCGTTCACCAGCACGTATGGCGGAAACACTCGCGTCACAAACGTGTTTGCGAAATCCGGCACTAACTGCCTGTGGTTCGATCCGACGAAAAATGGAAACTCATCGACCGCGATGATTCAGGACACAGCGACAGAAATGTCGTCATCGAGCGACTACACCATCAGTTTCTGGTACAAGCCGTCGTCCAGCGCGGACAACCTCACCGTCCGGATCGGCAGCACTTCGTTCGGCACGGTGAATGTTCAACCTGTCACGCCACAGCCTGGAGCGACGAATCCGATGGCGCGCAGCGTCTTCCCCTACCCGCAGCTTTGGATCAACGAAGTGCAACCGAACAACGTGAACACGTGGCTCGATAACACGGGCCTGGCCCAACCCTGGATCGAGTTGTTCAACAGTGGCACAAACACCATTCAGCTCGATGGGCTGTCGCTCTCGAAGAGCTACACGAACCTCAACATGTGGAGTTTTCCGGCGAATACGTTTCTCCAGCCTGGACAGTTCCGCATCGTATTCGTGGATGGACAACCGCTGCTCTCGGCGGGTTCGGTGTTGCACACGTCGTTCCTCCTGGAACCGACCAATGGCTCGATCGTGCTTTCCTCCTCAAATCAGATTTTCGACTACATCAATTACGGCAGCCTCGCGCCCGACCAGTCATACGGTTCCGCGCCTGACGGCCAGCTCTTCACCCGGCGCGCATTTTTCTTCCCGACTCCCGGCGCAAGCAACAATGCCGCGCCGGTGCCGATCGTGATCAACGAGTGGATGGCCAGCAACACGAAGACGATGACCAACCCGCTCACTGGAACGTTTGAAGATTGGTTCGAACTCTACAACGCATTCTCAGAGCCGATCGATCTCTCCGGCTACTATCTCACGGATGAAAAAGACAATGCGAACAAGTGGCGCATTCCTGCCGGCACAGTGATCGCGCCGCACAGCTTCCTGCTCTGTTGGGCGGACGACACGACGATCACGAACAACATCACGATCGGCAACGCGCTGCACACAAGTTTCAAACTGAGCAAGGACGGTGATTACCTCGCGCTTTACACGCCCGAATTGCAACTGATCGACCAAGCCGATTTCGGCGTGCAGACCAATGATGTCAGCGCGGGCCGGTTCCCGGACGGCAATGTCAACGGCGTGCATCATCTCATGCGTTCGGCCACGCCGCGCACGAACAACATCATCTCGGGAAATGGCTATGCCCCGGTGCTGGCGCAACCAGCGAACTTCGTAGTGTTGGAAGGCGAAACGGTGACCTTTACGAATCAGGCGACTGACGCGGACCTTCCGGCCCAAGTCCTGACCTTTTCACTTGCTGCTGGCGCACCGGAAGGCGCGCAGATCGATGCTGACACCGGTGTTTTCACGTGGCAGACCGCTGAAATTCACGGCCCCGGCATTCATCAGATCGGCATCGTAGTGTCGGACAACAGTGTCCCTCCATTCACGGACACCAATACCTTTCAGGTCACGGTGAACGAGAGCAACGCGCCGCCATCGATCAACGCGATCACGGATCGCACGACATACGCGGACACACTCGTCGCGCTCTCGGTCATCGTGACCGATGCAGATTTGCCGGCACAGACGTTCACCTACGCGTTGCTCACAGCGCCCGGCGGAGCGAATGTTGACGGCGCAGGCATGTTCACCTGGACGCCTTCAGTAGCGAACGCGGGAAGCACCAACGCGATCACGGTGATGGTCACTGACAGCGGCACGCCTTCACTCAGCGCGACGCAAAGTTTCCAGATCGTGGTGAACACCGGCATCGCCTGTCCCGGCCTGAAGGGCGATGTGACGCCGCGTGGCGCTCCGAATGGCGTGGTCGGGTCCACGGACTTCACGGTGATCGGGTTGCTGTATGCCAAGCTCGAGACTCCTTTGGATGCGTGCGAACTGGCTCGCGCGGATTGCGCACCAATACCGTGCGGCGACGGGAAAATTCTCTTGGGCGATTGGGTGATTGCGAGCCGTTACCTGTCAGGTGCCGATCCGGCGCCACAAATGTGCGGGCCCGCCGGGGCGGCTCCATTCAGCGGCGGTGTGGGAAGGTCCAAATCGCTCGCAGGCGCTACGGCACGCACTCTTTCGTTCACCAACACAACGATCGCGCGCGGCACGACGAATTGGTTTTCCGTAATCCTCGAGGCGCAGGGAGACGAGGTTGCGGTCGGTTTTAATTTCATCTTCGACACGAATCTGCTGACGTTCGTAACCGCGAAGCGCGGTTCTGACGCAGAAGGCGCAGCCAATTTGATCATCCAGGACACTGAACTGTCGCAAGGCATGATCGGACTCGCGCTGGAACAATATCCGGTCTTATTCCCCGCGGGACGACGCGAGGTTATTTCCGTCTGCTTTGAGGCCAAAGCCGGGAGCAACACGGTCAACACACCGCTGGTGTTTGCGGACGGCCCCGGGGTTCCGTTGGAACCAGACATTTCGGATAGCGATGGAAACAGGTTGCCCTTCGGCTATGATCACGGCAGCGCCAAGCTGGTCAGCGACACCGACTTCCTCTTCACCCATCTGGCGCGAGAGACGAACGGCGCGGTGAAGTTGCAGATGCTCGGACCGGCCGGCGTGTGGCAACTACAGAGCTCCTCAAATTTGTTGAACTGGGATCCGATTTCCCACCTGACGAACACCAGTGGCGAAGTGGAGTACCTCGACGGAGCGGCGACGAATGCGCCGAGTCGCTTTTACAAAGCGGTGAAGCAAGTGACGGAGAATTAGAAGATGAGAGATCAAATCAAAGCGACTTATTGCTGGGCCCTGCTGGTCCTTGGGGTGTTTCTTGCCCCTGCCACCTACGGGGCATGCACGTACGACATTTCGCCTTCGGGCCGTGGTCACGGTCATCCTCCAGCCACCCGCACCTTCGCTGTCACGGCCGAAACCAACTGCACCTGGACCCCCTCGAGCGGAGCGATTTGGATCACGATCCAGCCCGGTTGGAGCGGCGTCGGCACAGGCGTGGTGACCTACGCGGTGGCAACGAATGCGAGCATCGTTGGACGCACCGGAATAGTGACGGTTGCAGGCCAGACGTTTGAGGTTCGGCAGGATCCGACACCTTGTAACTACTCCCTGACGCCGACCACATACACTCACGGTTACAATTCTGCCCCCACTTCGTTCGACGTGACCGCAACTCCCGGCTGTTCATGGGGGGTAACCAACGACGCGCCGTGGGTCATTTTTACAGGTGTTACGAGCGGCACCGGGAACGGAACAGTCAACTACGCAGTTTTGACGAACACGACGCCGGTATGGCGCACCAGTATGGTCGCAGTGGCCACCGACACTTACACATTGATTCAAAAGGGTGCTGGTTGCGTTTACGAGCTTTCGCCCACCAACACGACCCGCGGCCATTCCCCGGTAAGCGGCACGAACTTCGTGAACGTGATTAACACTCAAATAACTTGCTCGTGGTTTGTCATAAACACGAACAACTGGATCACCATCTCGAATTCGTCCGGCACGAACGATGGATTTTTCATCTATACGCTCGCCACGAACGCTTCTTCGATTTCCCGCACCGGCACAGTTACGGTTTGGAATCACACGTTCCTCGTCGTTCAAACCGGCACACCTTGCAAAGGTTCGATTTCGCCATCCTCGTCAACTCCCGGAGCTGAGGCGGAAACGCGGGTCGTGGACGTCACTACTCCATTCGGATGCCCGTGGTCCGTCACCAACAACGTCTCCTGGATCACCGTGGTACCAATGAAGGGCACCAACAACGGTCCCGTGGACGTTCAGATCGCTGCCAACAGCGACAGTGTGGGACGGACCGGCACCGTCACCATCGCTGGTGATACCTACACGGTGAAACAGGAAGGGGCGAACTGCACTTATCGTCTCGACAGTACGAATCGTACGCACGGGTACGCCGCCAGAACCGACGACGTGGAGGTGCAAACGTTGAGTGTCTGCGTCTGGACAGTGGTGAACACGAACGCATGGCTGACATTTGCCGCTACCAACGGCGTCGGCACGAGCAATATTAGTTACACGGTGGAGGCCAATAGCCAGATCGCAGATCGCGCCGGCGTTGTCGTGATCGGCGGCCAGCAATTCTTCATCACCCAGCGGGGAATCGGTTGCCCGGCCAGTTTGTCGCCTGAGAATCGTGAGCATGGAAACGGCGCAACCAACAGGTTCGTCACCATTTCGATTCCAGCCGCATGTCCATGGAATGCCGTGACGACAAACTTGTGGATCACTCTCGCCACCAATGGTGGCGTGGGTGGCGGACCGCTCGACTACGCGATTGCCGCCAATACCATCGGCCTGCCGCGCACCGGCTACATCATGGTGGAAGATGCTGCGATGACGATCAACCAGTTGGCTGCGCCTTGCACCAACTCGATCACTCCGTCCAGCTTTACTCACAGCCCCGCGCAGGAGATTGGATCCGTGGCGGTAAATGGAACTGTGGCCTGCTCGCTGACGATCACGAATACGAATTCGTGGATCACGATTATCTCGGGGGCGGGAGACACGACCGGGAGCACCAACGTGATTTATCAGGTCGATGCAAATCTCAACGGCAGCGCGCGTTCGGGGGGCATCGCCATTGGCAACAAGAACTACACGGTGAACCAAAATGCCGCGACTTGTAATTACAAGCTGTCCCCTGCTCAGCGGTCGCATGGTGTGGGCGGTGTAGAGAGGACACGCTCACGATTAAGGTCGCCACTCCTTGTCCGTGGTCTGTCATCAACACGAACCCGTGGATTGTTATCCAAAACCCAAGCGGCTTCGGTACCACCGATATCAGATACGCGGTCGAGCCGAACACATCGTCACCCTTCATGCGCTTTGGCACTCTGGTCGTCGAAGGCCAAACTTGCGTGATTACGCAAGCCGGCGTGATTTGCGCCTATTCCATGGAACCAGGCGATCGGACCCACGGACGCGGTTTCACGTCAAATTTCTTCACCCTTAACACGACGAGCGGCTGTGAATGGACCGCCAGCACCACGAATAACGACTGGGTTACTATTACCTCTGGATTTGGTGGCTCGAACACTGCCGACGTTGGCTATACCGTCCAGCCGAACACAAATCTCTTCGAACGCCTTGGTTTCATCCTCGCTGAGAACCAGATATTCACGATCACACAGCGGGCCTCGACCTGTGAATTTTCGCTCTCCCCCACGAATCGCAATCACGGCTACAGGGAAACCAACAACAGTGTCTTCGTCTCCACGACGGCTGGCTGTGGCTGGCTCGTGAACAACACGACTGACTGGATCACAATTCTTTCCGCGAACAACAACGGCACCGGCACCGTGTCGTATTCGGTGAGTTCGAATCTGGACGTCGCTCCACGCATTGGGTCGTTCACGGTGGCGGATCAAACCTTCGTCGTCACGCAAGCGGCTTATCTCTGCACGATAAAGCTGTCTCCCACCAATCGTAATCATGGCTTTGGCCAGACCAACAGAAGCGTTGATGTCACGGCTGGCCCGAACTGCGAATGGTTCGTGGACAATACGAACGACTGGATCATCATTACGTCGGGAGATGGCATCGGTGACGGCAGTTTCAATTATCTGGTGTCTCCCAACTACGGAAACGCCGCACGCACCGCGCAGATTTTTGTCGGCGAAGAATTGCTCACCATCACGCAGTCGGCTTCCACGAACGGCCTCGCCATTGAGTCGCTTCAGCGAGGGATCGCTGGCGACGTCCTGCTGAAGCTCAACGGAGGCCCGCCCGGAATCTGGGAAATCCTCGGCTCATCGAACCTGGTGATTTGGGACCGGGTCGGTTTTGCCACGAACGTTACCGGCAAGGTGGACTACAACATTCCGCCGTCTGGCGCGACGAACCGGTTCTATCGCGCGTTCCTGCCATGACCTGACAAAAACTCGCATGACAAAAAGGCTAAATGTTCTGTTGCGGACAGGGGTCCTGCTGTCGGGCGTGCTGCTGACGGGGCTCGGGCACGCGGCTGATCGCGTGGTGCGCGGGCAGGACATGGCGGTGACCCGCGGCGGAACGAACCAACTCTTCATCAGCTTCGAGACATTGGGCGATGAGTATGCCGTTGGCTTCTCGCTGTGTTTCGACACAAATCAACTTGCGTTCGTCGGCGCAGTGCGCGGCAGTTCCGTAAGCAACACCGTTCCACTGCCGGCCTTCACGACCAATTTCACCCGCGCTACCAACGGCGAGATTTCCATATTCATTCCGCTCAACATCACCACGCGACAGACGTGGCCGCCGGGAACGCAAAGCATCGCGGAGGTTCGGTTTCGCGCATTGCCAGGCAACGGCCCCGCAAGCACGACCGTCTCCTTTTGCTCGGTTCCAACGCCGAAAGAAGTGTCGAGCACGAACGGCGCGGGCCTGGCCACAGCATTCATCAACTCGACGGTGACAATCAATGGCCCCTGTTCCTACGCGCTGAACACAAACGAAATCTCATTCACTGATGTGGGCGGCTCAGATCTCGTCAACGTCACCACGGGACCGAATTGCGTTTGGGGCGTCACGAACACGAATTCGTGGATCATTATCGCACCGGACGCTGGTGGGACGGGTAACGGCACCATGATGTACGACGTGGAAGCGAACCCGAGCACCAGCTCGCGGACGGGTGTGGTCGTCATCGCGGGACAAGCATTGACCATCACGCAGTTGGGTTTCGTCTGTAGTTACCTTTTGTTTTCGACTGATGCCACTCACGATTACATCGTTGAGGAGAACACGATTGATCTTCTCACTCAGGACGGTTGCGAGTGGGATGTCACGACGACGAACACTTGGATCACGATTCTCTCGCTCACGAACAACACGGGCAGCGGAACCTTTACGTACGGGGTGACCAACAACGACACGGGGCTGATGCGCACGGGCACGGTGATGGCTGCAGGCCAACCAGTGACGGTCGTGCAGTTCGGTGCGCCGTGTATTTTTAATGTCACTCCGTCGAGTGCGACGCATGGGGCCGGCATTGGCAGCGGCCAGGTCACAGTCGCCGTGCCGCAGGGATGCGAATGGGAAATCGTGAACACTCATGACTGGATCAGTTTCCCGAGCACGACCTACAGCACCGGAGCCACGGTCACTTACACACTGGCGGCGAACTCATCGACGGTGGGCCGCACCGGGCTGGTGTTGGTGGCGGACCAGAACATCGAAGTGATCCAGGCAGGAATACAATGTTTCTTCACGCTCTCAGTTTCCAACCTCACACACACCTCGGCAGCAATCACCAATTCGATCGGCGTGACGACGGCCAACGATTGCACGTGGGATGTGGCGACGACGAATGATGATTGGATCACGATCCAATCTTCGGCCGCGAACACGGGCAATGGCCCGGTCACTTACGCGCTGAGCGAGAACAGTTCGCTCACGCAGCGCATCGGTTTTATTTCCATTGCCAGCGAGACGCTGGTGATCACGCAACAGGCGTTGGTCTGTATGTGGGACATCACCGAGACCAGCCGCCAGCACAGCCCGGCGGCCCAAAGCGCTTCGGTGAACGTCACCGCGCAGTCGATGTGCCCCTGGTTCGTCGAGGAAATCATCCCGTGGATCACCATCACCGCGGGCGCCAGTGGCAGCGGCAATGGCATCGTCTCTTATGACGTGGATGCAAACCCAGGCACGAACTCGCGCACCGCGATGATGACCATCGCGGGCAAGAACTTCACCGTCACGCAGTTAGGTTTCGTGTGTAACTACCTGCTGTTTTCGACCGCTGCTACTCACGATTATTCCGCGGACACGAACACCATCGGTCTGCTGGCCGATGACGGTTGCGAATGGGAAGTCACGACGACGGATTCCTGGATTACGATTCACGCGCCCGCCAACAAAATTGGCAGCGGGGCATTCACTTACACGGTGAGCGGCAACACAGGGATGATGCGCACGGGCACGGTGTTGGCGGCGAACCAGCCAGTAACGATTGTGCAGTCAGCCGGGCCATGCGCGTTCGTGCTCTCAGATTCCAATCGCACGCACACTGCAGCACCGATCACGAACTCGATCAGCGTGACGACACGCCCGGATTGCACGTGGAACGTGGCGACTACGAATATTGATTGGATCACGATCCCGCCCTCGCCCGCGCACACTGGCAATGGCCCCGTCACTTACGCGCTAAGCGAGAACAGCTCGCTCACGGAGCGCATCGGATTTATTTCCATCGCCAGCGAGACGCTTGTGATCACGCAGCAGGCGCTGGTGTGTGCGTGGCAAATCGACGTGAACAGCCGCGATCACGCGGCCGCGGGGCAAAGTGCTTCGGTAAACGTTACCGCGCAGTCGATTTGCTCCTGGTCGGTTGAGAACATTCCACCGTGGATCACCATCACCGCAGGTGCCAGCGGCACCGGTAATGGCACCGTGTCATACGACGTGGAAGCGAACGTTTCAACCGTTGGACGTATGGGCGTGATGGTCATCGCAGGACAACCGTTTACTGTCACGCAGCTCCCGCTTAGCTGTAACTACCTTTTGTTTACGACCGATGCCACGCACGATTACCCCGGTGCGACGAACTCCATCGGGATGCTGGCGGACGACGGTTGCGAATGGGAGGTCGCGACGACGAACACGTGGATTAGGATTCTCTCGCCTACGAACAACACGGGCAGCGGGACCTTCACTTACGGGGTGACCAACAACGATACGGGACTCATGCGCACGGGCACGGTGATGGCCGCGGGCCAGCCAGTGACGATCGTGCAGTTCGGTGCGCCGTGTATTTTTAACGTCAGCCCGCCGAGTGCCACGCATGGGGCCGGTATCGGCAGCGGCCAGGTCACTGTCGCCGCTCCCCAGGGATGCGAATGGGAAATCGTGAACCCTTATGACTGGATCAGTTTTCCGAACACGAGTTACAGCGCCGGGGCCACGGTCACTTACACCTTGGGGGCGAACTCATCGACGGTGGGGCGCACCGGGATGGTGCTGGTGGCGGGCCAGAACATCGAAGTGATTCAGGCGGGAGTGCAATGCTTCTTCACGCTCTCGGACTCCAATCGCACGCACACATCCGTCGCGATCACCAACTCGATCGGCGTCACGACGGCCAACGATTGCACGTGGGATGTGGCGACGACGAATAATGATTGGATCACGATCCAATCTGCGGCGGCGAACACGGGAAATGGCACGGTCACCTACGCGCTGAGCGCGAACAGTTCGCTC
>DATHEW010000568.1:0-5008 GCA_035318425.1 Candidatus Acidiferrum sp.
CACGGAATCACAACTCGCGGCTATCAATGCGGACGGTGATGTGCTCGTTACCGCGGGCGCGGGCGCAGGAAAAACCAGCACGCTCGTGGCGCGCTGCGTCCGGCGCTTGCTCGATCCGCAGTATCACGCCGGCCTGAACGAGATCCTGATGGTGACGTTCACGGATGCCGCGGCTGCTGAAATGCGCAAGCGCATCCGCGAAGCGCTTGAGGCGGAACTGGCGCGGGATGGCAGTGACATGGCACGCATCGAGGAACAGCTTGCGCTGCTCGACACGGCAAATATTTCGACGTTGCACAGTTTTTGTTACCGACTCGTACGACAGCATTTTTACGAACTGGGCATCGATCCCGAGCTGATGTTGCTCGACGAAGCGCAAGGTGCTGCGCTCATGGATGAGACGCTCGATGAACTGTTCAAGGCGCACTACACCAGTCGCAGTGAGCTCGGGGAAGCGGTGCAACGGCTGATCCAGAATCACGCCGGCGGACGCGAACAACCCATTCGCGAGCTCGTGCTGAAGCTGCATCACTACACGCAGACGCAGGTGAATCCCGGGCGCTGGCTGGATGAACAACTCGCGATGTTTCAACAACCCGAACCGACGCAATGGCGCGCATGGTTGCTCGAAGCATTAAAGACGTTCTGCGTGGAGTGGCCCGAAGTATTGCGTGAACAAAGCGACAATCCGATTGCGCAGCAACTGGCTGCGGAGATCGAGAAGGTCGCGAATGGTAGGAGCATCGATGTGTTCGCGCCGATGCTTGAAGCGATTCCTGAATCGTCGGCGTTGAAGCCGAAGCAACGTCCGCCGAAAGAGTTTTTCTCCGAAGCACGCTTTCTGCGCAGCCTGGTTGTGAAGCGCGATGGAATCGATCCGCTCGTGCAAGACTGGGACTGGGTACGCGGCGACATGGCGACCCTTCTGGCGCTGACGCAGGAGTTCGCGCGCCTGTTTGGCGCGGCCAAACGCGAACAAGGCGCGCTCGATTTTCATGACCTTGAACAGTTCGCACTGCGGTTGTTGCAGGATCAAAACACGGGCGAGCCGACGCTGTTGGCTCGCGATTATCAGCAGCAATTCCGGTTCGTGTTCGTGGACGAGTGCCAGGACGTCAACGCGGCGCAGGACGCGATCATCCGCTCGATTGCGGAATGCGGAATGCGGGATGCGGAATCGAATCCTAATCCGCACTCGGTTCGTCATTCCCGTCCCGGAAATCGATTTCTGGTCGGCGACGTGAAGCAGAGCATCTATCGGTTTCGTCTCGCCGATCCACAAATCTTCCAGCGTTACAGCAATGAGTGGAAACGTGCGGACTCGGGCGCGCGCGTTTTGTCGCTCTCGGAGAACTTTCGCAGTCGCGAAGGGTTGCTCGACTTCTTCAATGCGGTGTTCGCCGAGTTGATGGATGAAGAGATTGGACGGGTGCCGTTCGACGAAGAATCCAAGTTGCAGTTCGGCGCGCGAGAGAAACGTTCGGCGCTGGCGAGAAAATCAGGCGACCCGCGCGTTCACTTGCATCTGCGCATTCCGTCACGCGAAGAGGTGACCAGCAATGGCGATGGCGATGACGCAGCAGAGCTTTCCGGTGCAGAACACGAGGCGAGGATCGTGGCCCACGCGTTGCACGAATTGCGAGCGAGCGGCCATGTGATCGCGACGAAGGAGGGAGAACGAGGCGTTGAATGGCACGACATGGCGGTGCTGCTGCGCGCGCCATCCGGCAAGCAGGACATTTATGCACGCGAGTTCGCGCGGCAGGGCATTCCGCTTCAGGTGGCGCAGGCAGATTTCTTTTCCACGCTGGAAGTTGCCGATCTGCTCAACGCGTTAGCCATCCTCGACAATCCGCTTCAGGACGTCCCGCTGATCGCGGTGTTGCACTCGCCACTTGTTGGCTTGAATGAGGATGAACTCGCAGAGGTGCGCCTCGCGAATCGCGACGGTGGATTTTGGTCAGCGGTGAATCGCTTTCACGAAACCCAGCGCAGTTCATCCACGTGGTCCCGGATTGATTTGTTCCTGAGCCGTTTTTCCAAATGGCGGCGCATGGCTCGTGATTCGGCGCTCTCGGATCGCTTGCAGGCGATTCTCACGGGGACGCATTACCTCGACTGGCTCGTCGCTCATGCCGCAAATAACGCGCGCGCCGAGCAGTGTGTCGCGAACGTTCGTCGGTTGTTGGGCTTGGCTGAGCAGTTCGATCCGTTTCAACGTCATGGCCTTCCTCGTTTTCTGAAATTCGTTGAAGCGCAACAGCGTGTTGCGTCGAAAGAACCACTGGCTGCCAGCGGGAACGCCGTGCAGGTCATCAGCATTCATCGTAGCAAGGGACTCGAATATCCGGTCGTCGTGCTGCCCGATTTGGGCAAGCGCTTCAACATGGCTGATCTCGAAGCGAACGTGTTGCTGGATCGGCGCTATGGGTTGTGCGCACGCATCAAGCCGCCGCAGACGGGCCGTCGTTACCCGAGTCTGCCGCATTGGCTGAGCGGCAAGCACGAGCGCGCCGAGTTGCTTGGCGAGGAGATGCGCCTGCTCTACGTCGCAATGACGCGGGCCCGCGACACGTTGTTGCTGGTCGGTACGGCGACGCCAAATCGCGTGGAGGAATGGGCAGGCACAGGAAGTTCGTCGCGCGAGTTGCTGGCCGCGAGTTCGATGCTCGCGTGGCTGGGGCCATGGTTCGCGCGACACGCGGGGTCGCCTGATTGGTTCAAGGCCGATGGCCAGAATCAACTGTTCTCCTGGCGCATCCACGACGCTGAAACAGCCGCGCCCGCAGGCACGCTGAACGTAATCAACGATGTACCTCCGTTTGCGTTGCCGCCCGACATCGAGACTGTCTGCACCGCAGCAGCTCGCGAATATCCGTTTCAACTTGCGACCATGGAGACCGCGAAGACCTCTGTCTCTGCGCTGCGCCGCAAGCTCTCGCAGGCTGACGAAGAGGCGCGTCCCTGGCTGCGCCGAACCATTGCGACGAAGAGGGAGGGGGAGCTTTCTGCAGCAGAGATCGGCACGGCTCACCATGTGTTTCTCGAATACGCGGAACTCAGTGCGCTTCATAACGGCGACAGTGTTTACACAGAAGCGCAACGTCTCGTCACACACGGCGTGTTGCGCCGTGAAGAAGCACAGGCGCTCAACACCGAGGCGCTCGCCGATTTTTGGGCGGGCGAGGTCGGCCGAAGTATTGCGAGTCATGCGGCGCATGTGAGCCGAGAGATGCCATTCACGGCGCGCTTCGAGGCCAAAGAGCTGCGTGAACTTGGGTTGGCCACCGCGCCTGCGCCGGCGGATGAGTTCGTGATTGTTCAGGGCGTGGTGGATCTGGCGGTGATCCTGCGCGAAGAGATTTGGCTGCTCGATTTCAAGACCGACGACATTTTGCAGCGCGAGGTTTCTGAACGCCTGGAACGTTATCAGCCGCAAGTTCGAGCCTACGCTGCCGCGCTGGAACGGATCTTCAATCGGCCCGTCACTCGTATGTGGCTGCATTTCCTTGCTCTCGGGAAAACAATCGAGGTTTGAGCTTTGGCAAAATTTCCGAGTACACTGTCCGCGCTGGACGTATAGTGCTCATGAAAATGAAACTGATGTTGGGACTCATCGCCGGGGCAGCAATGGTTGCCGTCACGTTTTCCACCTTCGCTGCCGATGGCGCGGCGAAGCCAAAGCCTTATCCGCTCAAGACGTGTGTCGTCTCGGATGAACCGTTGGGCGGCGACCATGGCGAACCTTACGTGTTCGTGCATGAAGGCCGCGAGGTGAAGCTCTGTTGCAAGCCGTGCGAGAAAGATTTTAAGAAGGAGCCCGCGAAATACGTTAAGAAGATGGAAGCGGCCGAGAAAAAGAAGTAACGCCGATGATCACCGGGCCAACCATGTTGCACCGATCGCGATGGCTCATAGCCCTCGTGCTGGGCATGTTGGTGTTGGTCCAGGGAGCTTTCGCCTGCGGCTCTTCCTCCACCGAGCCTGCGGCGAAGAAGGAATCTGCCGGCTGCTGCAAGCGATGTGACTGTTGCATCGAGAAAGCTCCCGAGCGGTCATCGACTCCCGTGGCACCGCC
This sequence comes from Candidatus Acidiferrum sp., assembly GCA_035318425.1. Classification (GTDB taxonomy): domain Bacteria; phylum Verrucomicrobiota; class Verrucomicrobiia; order Limisphaerales; family SIBH01; genus JANNGC01. Next base: position 4,079 of record DATHEW010000568.1, read on the forward strand.
GAACTCCACGCGCACGAGCACTGATTTTAGTGCACAAGTGCTCCCCGCTTTCCTCGCGCTGGCGCTTGTTCAAACGGCGCCCGTTTCCATCTGCCCACCGGTTTCATCTGAAGAATCCTTTCCCGTCCCAGCCCCGATTTTCCTCCGCTTCCGCGCCATTCTGATTTGATCCAACTTCATTGACCGCCCGTAGTGTGCCCACGCGGCACGCTGTCCGTTGAGTTCTGTTCCGTTCGATGTGGTTATGAAGACTTGGATTTTGGTTTCACTGACAACTTTGGTTTTGGTTCGTGCGGTGCCTGCGGCGGAGAACCAGCCGGCCGTCACCGACAACATTAACCTCGCGCGCCCGACCAACACGGTGCGCATCACGCCTGAGCTGCTCACGCTTCTGAGCGAGGAGTTGCGCACCAATCATCCGGCGGTGCATGCGCTGGAATGGCGGGCGCAGTCCACGGCTGCAAACGTGCATTCGGTGCGTACATGGGAAGACCCGATGGTGACGCTCGGCGGCATGGGCGCGCGGCAGATGATGCGCGCGGAGGACGGCGATCTCATTTACGGCGTGGAGCAGAAGCTGCCGCTTTTTGGAAAGCCACAAGCCATGCGAAAGATGGCCGAAGCGGACGCGGAGATGCAGAAGTCGAAGATCGACGTGCGATTTCAAACGCTTCGCCGTGATCTCGCCAAGACGGTTGTGCGTGCCGGCCTCGCAGATCGCGCGGTCGTTCTCGGCTATGAAGATGTGGCGTGGCTCGAAACGCTCGTGAACTCAGTCGAGGCAGGTTATCGCAACGGAACTGCCACCCTCTCCGAATTGATTCAGGCACAGAACGAGCGCGCGAGGCGTTTGAATCAACTGCGCACCGACGAAAGCCAGGTGGTCCACGAACACGTCGGGATCAATCGCCTGATGAACCGCAGCTCCAC
>DATHEW010000569.1:0-2274 GCA_035318425.1 Candidatus Acidiferrum sp.
GCGACATTGGTGGGAGCGATCGTGAGGACGAAGTTGGCGGCTGAGTTTACCACCACGATCCCGGTTTTGGTGAACCGCACGTGTCCAAAGAATTCCTGGCCGGCGCTCGTTCGCACTGTCGCCAGGCGCGCGCACAACATCGGCGCGCCAACCAGCAACAACAGTGAAACCAGGAAACGCACGCGCGAACCTTCCGTCAACTTGCGCCAAACTTCAAAGGCGCTCTCGCACGCGCGGCAAACATGCGTAAACTGGCCCCGTGCAAAGGGCGCGCGACGCATGGGGCAGATTCGTTAGCCGGACGCGCGCATTCTTTCATCTTCACTGGCGCGGCGCACTCCTGATTCGCGACAAGCTCCGCATCAACGAAGAAGCATTGCACCTCGTGATGGCCGGGATCGTGGGTGTGATCGGCGGCGCGGCCAACCTCGCCTATCAGGGCGTGAACCAATCCATCAAGTGGCTCGCCTTCGGCCAGGGCGGTGACTTTCTCGAAATCGCGGCGAACGCGGCCCCTTGGAAACTCGTTCTGATTCCGACGCTCGGCGGTCTGGCGGCGGGACTCGTTTTGCACTTCGGTCTGCGGCTCATTGGCAATCCGGGATTGAGCAATCTCCTCGAAGTCGTTGTGGCCGGTGACGGGCGTCTTCCTGTTCGCAGCGCCTTGGTCAGCGCCGCATCTTCCGTCGTCAGCATCAGTACGGGCGCATCCATCGGACGTGAAGGATTGATCATCCAACTCACCGCGGCGCTGGCGTCGAAACTGGGACGATTTGCCAAATGGCCGCCTTACCGCTTGCGCTTGTTGGTCGCTTGTGGCGCGGCGGCGGGACTCGCCGCGGGTTGTAATGCGCCGGTGGCGGGAGCCGTTTTCGCCGCCCAGATCGTGCTCGGGAATTTCTCGATGAGTCTCTTCGCACCGCTCGTGTTCTCATCCGTCGTGGCGGCCATCATTGCGCGAACGCCAGTCACCGAAAACGCATGGGTGAGCGTGCAGGCGATCGAGTTCACAAACCTGATTCAATTGCCCTGGTTCCTTCCGGTCGGCATCGCTGCCGGATTTTGCGGCGCTGCGATGTTGAAGCTGTTGCGCGATAGCGAACGCCTCACGCGTCACCTCACCGTTCCGCTTTACGTTCGCATCATGATTGGCGGCGCCTGTGTCGGCGGACTCGCGCTGATGTACCCGGAGGTGCTCGGCAACGGACATGAAGCCGCCAACGCCGTCCTGCGCGGCAATGTCCCACTGCAACTCCTCGTCGGAATCTTCTTTGCGAAACTGCTCGCGGTCCTGGTGACCATTGGGTCCGGGACGGTCGGCGGTATTTTCACGCCCACGCTGCTTCTCGGGGCAACGCTTGGCAGCATCTTCGCCGCATGCCTGCACGCCATCGGCTGGGGTATGGAATTGCCCAATGGTGCCTTTGCGCTCGTCGGCATGGGAAGCCTGCTCGCCGCCACCACGCACTCGCCACTGCTCTCGATGATCATGATCTTCGAACTGTCGCTCAACTACTCGGTCATGCCGCCATTGATGCTCTCCTGTGCCGTGGCGACGCTGGTTTCCCGCAGCATTAACTCCGAATCTGTTTACACCGAACCGCTGCGCCGCAAGGGCCTCGAACTCACGAAGGAAAGTGCGCGTCTCGGTGCGGCCACAGAACAAACCGTGGGCGACATCATGAAACCGCGGGTCGAACCGTTGCGCGACAACACGCCGTTCCAGCAGATCGCGGATCGTTTTCTCGTGAGCCCAAACAATTTCTTGCCGGTGGTTGATGCGGACGAGCGATTGATTGGCGTTGTGGCTTTGCAGGATTTGAAAAACTTTCTGAACGCGCGATTCGAGCTCAGCAGCGTGATCGCCCTCGACATCATGCGCGATCCCCCGCCCTGCCTCACGCCGAACCAGCGTCTCTCGGATGTGCTGCCGGCACTGCTCGGAAGCGAGCTGCGAAATGTTCCGGTGATTAACACGAACGGCGACCGCAAGCTCATCGGTTCCGTCGCGCGCGCGGAAGCACTCAGCGTGCTGTCCGAGGCCATCTCTGCAAGCAGCACCGTGGAAGCATGATGTTCTCAACGAGCCAGGCACTCTCGAATGTTTGTTCCTTGAGCGTCCGTGCTCCGCTGCTTCACAGTCCGCGCGCGTGAAATCGAAACATCGGATCGGCATCATCGGCGGCAGCGGGCTCTATCACATCGAAGGGTTCACCAAACAGAAATGGGTGGCGGTCAAGACGCCGTTTGGTTCGCCTTCCGATCAGTTGCTCA
>DATHEW010000570.1:0-4430 GCA_035318425.1 Candidatus Acidiferrum sp.
TTGAGCGTCTCGGGCGAGAGTGGAATTTCGACAAGCACGGCTTGCGTCACGTTCCGCTCCCGCACCACTCGCGCGAAATCGTCGGGATTACCGAGCACCGGCAATTGATCGCTGTGACCGTTCAAATGATTCGTCAACAGGCCGACCGTGCGGATACCGAGCTCGGACTTACGGGTGAGCCATTCGTGAAGTTGCCACGCTTTATGGCCCGGGCCGACGAGGAGCGTGCGTTCTTCATTCACGCCGCGGAAGGTCCGGCGCGCCAGCCAGCCAGGCAGCACCGTGCCGCTGACAAACATCACAAGGTAAAAGGCGACGGCGAAGCAAAAGAGGAACAGGCGCGAGATGCTGTGGTCTTTGCTCGCGACGAGGAACACGACGATCGCGGTGATCGCCGACAGCGTTTGCAAAACGGCGACGCGATGTTTGGCGAAGATGTCTTTGCGCAGCAGGCTGGCGTCTCCCTTGTAACGATAGACCGCCTCAATCAGCAGACCCATGACCATCAGTGCGAAGTAAAAAACGTAGCGCTCTGGTGACGCCACGCGACGCCACGAGTTATCGAACAAATGGAACATGGCCCAGTACAGCGCCACGGCGAGAGTAACCTGAATGGCCGTGACCAGACTGAAAAGTCCATGACTGCGGTGCGTGATCATTCCGAACTGATTCAATCCGACTATGAAAAAAATCCTGCTGCACGCGGATCGAAACAAACCTCCTTCTCACCGCAACCCATGCTGCGCGAAAGGCGAGTTGTCAACGAACCGCGCGCAGATTGTGGCGCAGTTTATTGGCTCCCTCCAAACGTTCCGGGAAGCGTCCTCAGAAAGCGGCGCGAACGATTCAACGCAGGCGGCGAGCGACGAGGAATGAATTGAACATGGCGTAGCGCCACAGCCCCAGGTTCAGAAGGAAGTCGATCGGCCTGGCGACGTATCGATCGGTGCATTCGACGCGCTGCACTTCGCAGCCGGAACGTTCCATGAAGAATTTCATTTCGAGCGCGTTGGTCGCCACGATCGCGTCATCGTCCGGCGTGAACGGTTCTTTCACGATCGGCTGCATGTGATCAAAGCGAACAGCATTGGGATCGCGGCGTATCTGAGCGCGTTTTTCGCGGAGGCGTTTCCAGTTGCGCAGCTTGTTGCCTACTCCGCGCATCTTCGGATGGTAATCGCGAAACCCGAACACGCGGAAAAAATTCGGTGAGGACAACACGACCTTCCCGCCAATCGCGACCACGCGAACCAGCTCGCGCACGAATGCCTCGGGCTCATCCACATGTTCGAGCACATTCAACGCACCGGCGCTGGCGAAGTATTGGTTTTCAAAAGGAAGGCGTTTGCCGTCGTAGATTTGGCAACGCGCGCAAACTTTCTTTGCGCGCACGATGTTCGGCTCCGAAACGTCCACACCGTGTGCTTCGAAGCCCGCCTCATTGAGCCGGGCGACGACCTGGCCCACGCCGCAACCGACATCAAGCGAACGCGTCCCGATTTTGTCGGGCTTCAATGTGTCCGCGTACTTGCCGTAGAGCGCTGGATTCCACGCCTCGAGATGCTGCGCGTACGCTTCGTTATTTTTGTAGTACGATTCTGAGTGGCTCATCGCGCATCGGCCGCTGTGCGTTGGCGTTTCGCACTCCAGATCGCCACGCCGAGCCATTGGATCAGGCTGAGAGATCTCTTCATAACGAATGTTCGTGAGACAGCCCGCATCCGGCGGCGTTCGCCAACCGGGCGGTGAATCTGGCTACGGATTGTTCCGAGCCATGCCCGCGATGTCAACGTTGGCACTCAGTAACGGGGCAATGAACATCCGCAGATGACGCAGATTTCACAGATCAGACCTTCTGCGCATTGTGCGGATACTTTCGGGTGCCGGACTGAGTCCTGATCGCATCGATTCGGGGGGAAGGGGAAATGCCGGGCGCGAAACCAAAGTTGTTTCACCGATCACTGCGTGTAAATTCGGGCGGATGAATGCGCAGAAGATTCGATTGTTTGTGAAGCCGTTTTGCGGCTGGTGTCACGAGGCGAAGGATTGGCTCGATGAACGCGGCATCGCGCATGAAGAACTCGATGTGATTTCCAGCCGCGCTGCGTACAAGGAAATGGTGGAGCTGTCCGGCCAATCGCTCGCGCCGGTGATCGAGGTGGATGGCGAGGTGCTCGCGGACTTTGATACCGATCAACTGGAACGCTTCTGGAAAGAACGCGAGGCAAAACAATCCTCGTAATCCTCCGCACGATCTTGTTTTTAATTCCTCCGATCGAGAGATTAGGAAGAAGACTACGAATAGGATTAGGAACCTTGATGACCCCCTTGCCTGCCGAGATCAAACCGCGCCCGCGCATCCCTGAATGGCTGCGGCTGAAGCTGCCCACCAGCAATACGTTCAGCCAGACCCGCGCGTTGCTCGATGGATTGCGCCTGCACACCGTTTGTGAAAGCGCGAAGTGTCCGAACCACTGGGAGTGTTGGAGCAAGGGAACCGCGACGTTCATGATCGCGGGTGATCGCTGCACGCGCGCGTGCGGGTTCTGCGCGGTCAGCACGGCGAAACCTCTCGCGCTGGAAATCGATGAGCCGCAACGCGTCGCCGAAGCTACTCGGCGCATGAAGCTGAAGCACGTCGTGATCACGGCAGTGGCGCGCGATGATTTGGACGATGGCGGCGCGGAACATTTTCGCCGAACCATCGAAGAGGTTCGCGCGTTGAATCCCGGGATCGTCATCGAAGTGCTCACGCCGGATTTTCTCGATAAGGATTCTGCGATCGACATGGTGCTCGCTGCCGAGCCGAATATTTTCAATCACAACCTCGAAACGGTGCGCCGCTTAACGCCGGAGGTGCGATTCCGCGCCACGTATGATCGTTCGCTTTCCGTCCTGAGCAAAGTGAAGTCACGACGCGGCGAGCAGATTTATACCAAGTCCGGCATGATGCTGGGCCTCGGGGAGCGCGAGGAGGAAGTCATCGAAGCGATGGAAGATCTTCGTGCCGCGCGCTGCGACATTCTCACGCTTGGCCAATATCTTCAGCCGAGCCTCAAGCACCTACCCGTCGTGGAATACGTGCATCCGGACAAGTTCGCCGAGTTCGGCGCGCACGCGCAAGCGATGGGCTTCGTTCACGTCGCGAGCGGACCAATGGTTCGGAGCTCCTATCACGCGGATGAGTTCCAAGGTGAACTGCGCGTCTGAAGAAGCGCTCTGGCATTCCAGGTCGCCGTTTGCAGCACGGGCCACCTTCGCACACGCCCGCGTAGCGCGGACCTCTGGTCTGCCGTATCGCAGCTCTACAAACTGCAGGGCGTCGTCCGTTTCAAATAGCCGCCGCGCTTCCTGGCCCGGGCAGGTGCGTGGGTCCGATTGCGCCCCCCGACAGTGCATGATCAAGGAAATCTTTCTTCCCCTTTCACCGCGCGATTTCTAAAGTCCGTGGCTCAAATCGAGTCGATTTTGAACCTGAACTCCTGAATACATTATGGCTGCTGACACGTCCGTCGTAAAACCGCTCGAAGCACCGCCGCTCTCTCCGTTGTCGCTGAAAACCAGGCTCGCGCCCACGCCGACCACCGCTCCGAAATATTCCGTCACGATCAAGAACTCGACCGGCGAGAACGTCACAGTGGCCGATCCACGCGCCACGCGCGCGCTCGTCGCGCTCATGAACGTGCATGCGGTGAATGGCGGCGCGGCGTGTCATTGGGGCGGGCCGGCGGCATACGCGGAAATGCTCGCGGCGCTGCACGCCATCATGTTCGGCGTGAAAGGAAAGCAGTGGCATGAAGCGTTCAATTTCGTGAACGACGCGGGTCATGCGGAGAACGGCGTGTATGCGCTGCGCGCGAATTACGGCTTCGACGGAATGACGTTCGAAGACCTGAAAGGCTTTCGCTCCATCAAAAGCAAGCTGACCGGTCACGGCGAATCGCACTTGAATCCAGAGGGAGTATTGCTCAGCAATGGCCCACTGGGCTCCTCGTTGCCGCAAGCGCAGGGACTCGCGATCGCCGATAAAGTTGCCAGGCGCGATCGCGTGACGTTCTGCGTGGTGAGCGACGGCGCATCGATGGAAGGCGAAGCGAAGGAAGCGTTCGCGGCGATTCCCGGCCTCGCGGCAAAGGACCGCGTGAATCCATTCGTGCTGTTGCTCTCCGATAACGACACGAAGCTCTCGGGACGCATCACCAAAGATTCGTTCTCCATGCAGCGCACGTTCCAGGCGATGGGATCGCTGGGGTGGAACGTGATCTCGGTTCCGAACGGGCACGATCTGGAAGCGATGTATCAGTTCATCGAGAAAGCCATCGAGCAGGCGAAGGCGAATCCGAACGTGCCGGTGTGTCTTTGGATCAAGACGATCAAGGGGTACGGCGTGAAGTCCACGATGGAGAACGCGGCAGGCGGTCACGGTTTCC
>DATHEW010000571.1:0-7149 GCA_035318425.1 Candidatus Acidiferrum sp.
GCGGAATGGTGAAAAGAAGTTGCGCCCCGAAAAGATATCCGATGATCGAAAGAGTTCCGATGGCAATGGCAAGCACCGCGCACAAAACGGCGGCGCGGCGTCTCTTGATCCCACCGGAAGCCAGCACCAGCGCCAGCCCGATTATCGTCCACGATGCCGAAGCCGGCGGTCCCATGCGCCCGGGCGCTACGGTGGCATACTGCCCCCAATCCCGAGCGAGCAGCAGCCGATCAATACCCAGGTCGATGCCGGTGAAGTATTGGAACAAGGTCGCTGCGCCAATTGAACCCACGACCGAACCCAGCAGCAGGGTCGGCCAGCGTTTTCGCAGAAAAGTCAGCAGCACCAGGGCCGCCCCCGCGCCGGCGGCGCACACCGCAGTGTTCGGCAGCATTGAAATACCGCTGCCGGTCCAGTCTGTCAGGCGCGGAACATTCGCGAACCAGCCCGTGAGTGTGACGATCCCGCCGACAAACGCGTAAGCGCCCAGCAACGCACAGGCCGTCCGCCTCGTGAAAAAAGATGCGGCGATCTCCTCGACCGGATGCATACGGTGCGCCGCGTTGTCCAAAATCATCTCGTCTGTTTTCGCCTGGCACGAAAAGCGGGGGAACTTTGTCGCACGATGCCGCCCGAGAATAGCGGACGATTCTCTCACGTCAATTCAGGCGAGACGTCGGAGGAGGGCGCGATTTGATACTGCCTCGAAGCGCTGGTTTCCCCTGGACGAAAACATCGGTCGTTGAAAGGAGCGAGTGAGTGAGCACATCGGACTCGAGTCTCGTTTCCGAATTAAAGTGATACCTGATGAGCTCGTCGCTACGCTCGTCCGGTGAAACCCTTTCGTGCATCTCTTCTTGCGGTGGCCCTTTGTCTTGCTGTCACTGCGTGTGATCGCCGTGCCGGCGCAGATAAAAAGCAAGCGGCTGTCAAAGCGAAGCAAAGCCGACTGGAATGGCATCGCAACAGCCTGGTGGAAGCGTATCGGACGAATGGATTCACAGGGGCAGCGTGGGACATTCCAGCAGAAGAGGCGCTCGAACTACTCGCGGAGACCAGAGCTGGAGAAAATCCCCAAACCGCTGAAACCAGAGCGGCGCTGGAGCAAGCCCTCAAAAATGCTGTCTCAGCGGGATGTGATGACCCGCTCATTGGATACCTGCATGTCCGCTACATCATTAGCGCCACGACATCCGACCCGCTTGTTTACGCACGAGCGATGGGATCTGCTGCGGAGAAGTTGCATGCGTCTGATTACAATTCGCTGCTCAAGTTTTTCGGATTTTTGCGTGCGGCAGAGGCGTCAGTTGTTGAAATAGGACCGGACAATAAAATTCCGCCGCACGTGATAAGTTATCGATTTGCGGCGGGCACCAATCTCCTCGACGTCCTTCGCGACAGAACAATTCCGGTCGCCGACGTCCTTGATACGATCGAAGAATGGCTTCCTACCGCAAGACGGAGCGCCCGCCAATTCGCTGAAGATTTGAAATTCATGGAACCGGAGCTGGCCAACTGGGGAGACGCACCGGTGATCTTGTTGGCCCGAGCAAAGCTTGGCGTCGCCTCGGCGTGGAATGCTCGTGGGACAGGTTACGCGGACAGTGTGACTCCCGAAAAGTGGAAGGTGTTCAACGAACGCCTCAATGCAGTCAAAGGCCATCTTGATCGAGCTTGGAAGGCAGATCCAAGCGATTCAAGGATCGCGACCGCGATGCTCGATGTGGCTGTTGGGTTAAGTTTTGATCGAGCTGAAATGGAGAAGTGGTTCGCGCTGTCCATGAAGCTCAACTCGAACAACTACGCAGCCTGCGAAAAGAAGCTGCATTATCTAAAACCCCAGTGGTTCGGTTCGGACGAGGAAATGGTGAACTTCGGGAGACAGTGCGTATCAAATTCCTGGGGAGGTTCTGTGCCTTTGACCCTGTTGGATGCGCACAGGGCAATCGTGGCGTTCCTGCCGCAAGCACAACAACTTCCGTACTGGAAGCAGCCGGTTGTGTGGCGGGACATCGATACGGCCTTCAAACGTTTTTTTGAACTCAATCCAGAAGCGATCGATTACAGGCACAACTACGCGTGGTACGCGTTTCACGCGGGTGAGATGCATCTCTTCAAAGAACAACTCTCATTCTTCAAAGGCACCAATTACTCCTACTTCGGCGGCAAACAGCAGTTTGAAGCAATGGTCGCAAAGGCACAAATATCTGTGCGTTGATCGCACGGCTGACAAAGAAAAAGAATTCACTCCTCACAATCGACAATATGACGGACGAAGGACGTTGGGTAGGGCGCTTCCGCGAGTGTGGGAAAAAGTGACAGCGGCAGACGCAATGCGCGGCCATCGTGCAGTTCCACGCCGAGGAGCTCGGCGTTCACTTCCACGAATTTGATTTTAGCTGCTGGGATTTTTTTACCTGAGGTGTGTTACTCAACCTTGGCATTCCGCTTCTTCAGTTCGCCAATCAAAAACTTGTCCGTCGGCGCGTGACGCCACGCGGAGTACCACAGGTCGGAAAGAAACTGTCCTCCTTTCACGAGTTGCCCGCCGATGAACTCGCGGCCTTGCGCTGACTTGGGATCGCGTTGTGTGAGCGCACCGTCGCGGTCCATGATGTAAACTTTTTCGACCAAGGCGTGTTGTTCGTTGATGAACTTCAGCGCTTCACCAAAAGCGTTCGTGGGAGATTGTGCCCAGAGGGCGCGCGCGGGACGAATTTTCGACTTCAAGTCGCGATGTTTGATCTCTGCCAGCCTGATAAACCCGCCGTCAATCCAACCGTGAATGGTTCGATTCGTCCGGTAGTTGTGCGGGTTCGATCCGATCCACCCGTTGAAATGTTTGGTGGTGTGGAGAGGTTGCGCTGCATCGCCGACGAAGTGGCTCAACAAGCCCATCATGTAGATAATGTTTTGCCGCGCATTGGCGATCTCTTCGCGCGTTCCCGCTTCTTCGAGCGCCTTGAGATAGGAGAAGCCGGACTCCAGTGTGGCGAAGTGATCGTTGATCGTCCATGGCAGGAACCCGAGCAGTTCGCGGGTGTGATCCGTGTTTTTCGCTGGATCGATGGGTGAAAAATGTTCCGGGTGTTTGATGCGGCCTTCGCCCATTGTCACCGCGAAGTCGTAGCGGAAAGGCGTGAGTTGCGCCTGCGTCATTCCATAATGCGAGAGGTCATCGAGATCGATGTAATGCTCCGGCGCGTGGCAATGCTTGAACGCGAGGTTCGCCGAGTTACGCCAGCGATCGGGTTCGCCGCCGAGGAACGCGATGCGCTCGCGCGCCTCGGGAGTTTTGGCGAAGGCGGGAAAATCATTCGGCAACGCATCGACGGCGAGTTCATTTACGATGCGATGACCTTCGTAGTCCCATGCATGAAGCGTGAGGATGCTGTTGAGACTGAGGACGAAGGCGAAAAGAAAACTTCGGCACATACGCGAGTAAGCGTGCGTGGCGCGGTGGCAGCGCAAAAGAAAAAAGATACCTCTCAATGACGGACCGGATTCGCTGCGCCCTTGCCACGGCCAGATCACGCCGCTTTGATACGCCGCATGAAATCACTTCGATTGCTCCTGGCGTTTTCATGGCTAACCGCCAGCGCGTTTGCGGCCAGCGCCCCCGCGGAATATTGGACTTTCTTCGGCACTTACACGGGCGCGAAGAGTAAGGGCATTTACGCGGCGAAGTTTAACTCGATCACGGGCAAGTTCGGCACGCCACACCTCGCGGCGGAAATCACGAACCCGAGTTTCCTCGCGGTGCATCCCAACGCCAAGTGGCTGTACGCAATTGGCGAAGTGGGCGACTACGGCGGAAAGAAAACGGGCAGCATCGCCGCTTACGCGATCAATGCCACGAGCGGAAAGCTCGTTGCGCTCAACTCGCAAACCTCTGGCGGGGCAGGACCATGCCACGTGTTCGTGGATCAAACCGGCAAGTGTGTTCTCGCCGCGAACTACGGCGGCGGCAGCCTGACATCGGTACCGCTCAAGGAGGATGGTTCTCTCGGCGAGCCGGGGTCGTTCATCCAGCACACCGGATCGAGCGTGAACAAGAGCCGGCAGGAAGGTCCGCACGGACATTGCATCGTCGCTGATCCGAGCAACCGTTTCGCGCTCGCGTGTGATCTCGGCCTGGATCAGGTGTTGATCTACAAACTCGATCCCGAGAAGGACACCCTAACTCCCAACGATCCAGCGTTTGGTTCCACGCCGCCCGGCGCGGGGCCGCGGCATCTCGCGTTTCATCCGAACGGCAAATTCGTTTACGTGATCAACGAGATAAATTGCACCATGACAACTTTCTCATGGGACGGCGCGCGCGGAGCGTTGAGCGCGATCGAAACGGTGACCACGTTGCCCGGCGAACGGCAGCGCGGGCACACCACGGCAGAGGTGCAGGTGCATCCGTCGGGGAAATTTGTTTACGGCTCGAATCGCGGGCACGACACGATTGTCGTATTCAAAGTCGATCAAACGACCGGCAAACTGACCCGCATCCAGAACGAGAGCACGCAGGGAAAAACGCCGCGCCACTTCACGCTCGATCCAACCGGGCGCTTCCTCATCGCGGAGAACCAGGATTCGCATGATGCCTTCGTGTTCTCTGTGGACCAGAACAGCGGCCGCATCACCGCGACCGGCGAGAAGATCGAGATTGGCGCGCCCGTGTGCGCGGTGTTTGTCCCGGCGAAGTGATCGATTCAATTTATGACAATGCCTTTGCACCAACTTCGCGCCGGCGTGATCGGCACTGGATTTATCGCTCCAGTTCACATCGAAGCGCTGAAACGGCTTGGAGTCCAGGTCACCGCGATCTGCGGATCAACTGATGGCGCGCGAAAGACCGCCGCGCAATGGGGCATCCCAGAAGTTTACGGCGATTACGATCACGCCGCGTTGTTGCGCTCGCCAAATGTCGATGTCGTTCACATCACATCGCCGAACAAAGCACATGTGGAGCAATCCCTTGCTGCGCTGGCTGCCGGCAAACATGTCGTATGTGAAAAGCCGCTCGGTATGACAACGGCGGAAACGGGAAAGGTCGTGAAAGCATTGCGCAAAGCGAACGCCCCGGTGTTCGCGGTGAATTACGTCTGCCGCTTTTTCCCCGCCGTGCTCCAGATGCGCGCCATGGTGCAGCGCGGTGACCTCGGAAAAATCATCCACGTTCACGGCCGTTTTTTTCAGGACTGGCTGTTGAAGGAAGACGATTACAACTGGCGCGTGCTGGCGAACGAAGGTGGCAAGCTCCGTGCCGTGGGCGATATCGGCACGCATTGGATGGATGCCGCGTCATTCATCCTCGGCGCGCAAGTCGAGTCGCTGTTCGCGCACATCGAGACGTTTCACAAAACGCGCGTGCGTCCCAAGGGCGAGGTGAAGACGTTCACTGGGGCAGCCCCCAAGGCGACCGTGCGCTATCGCGTGGACACGGAAGATTTCGGCAGCGTGCTCCTGCGCTTCGGCAAAGCCGCGCACGGCCATGTCGATGGCGTGCATGCGAATGCGCTGATCTCGCAAGTGGCGGCGGGATTCAAATGCAGCCTCGCCATCGGGATCTTCGGAACCGAAGGCAGCGTGCAGTGGGATTTCCAAAATCCAGAAGTGATTCACGTCGGCCGACGTGATGAACCAAACCAGCTTCTCCAACGCGCCACGGCTGGATTCGACAAAGACATCGCCGGCTTCACCGATTACCCGGGCGGGCATCCCGAAGGCTTCTCCGACTGTCACAAGATGCATTACCGCGCGGTGTACCAGCACATCGCGAGCGGACGCAAAACCCCGGTGCTGTTCGCGAGCGCTGCGGATGGGCACTACGAAGTGAAGCTGTGCGAAGCGATTTTGCAGAGCAACCGAAGCAAGCGGTGGGTGAAGATTTAGTAGAGCTAAGCGTGGGTAACAGCCCCGCCGCTGGGTCTGCTTTGTCACGCGAACACTCTGGGCGATGAGTTTTCTTCTACCGTTGCTCAGCGCCGTGATCTATGTCGCAGGCGCGTTGTTCCTCAAGCGTGCCGGCGAGCTTGGGGCGGGAATCTGGCGCATCGCGTGGGTTTGTAATTTCACCGCCGCTCTTGTCTTCGTGCCGATGGCATTGCTGGGCGGAACGTTACGGCCGTGGCACGACTTTTGGCAGCCGGCTGTTGTCGCGTTGCTCTTCGTAGCGGGGCAGGTGTTCACGTTTCGTTCTCTGGAAGTCGGCGATATTTCCGTTGCCACGCCTGTGCTCGGACTGAAGATTATTCTTGTCGGATTCTTCACCACTGTTCTGCTCCGCGATCAACTCACCCCAACGCTTTGGATCGCCGCCGTGCTGAGCACCGCGGCTGTCGCATTGCTCAATATTACGCGTGGCACAACGCATCGACGCATCGGTTTAACCATCGCGATGTCGAGTTTCGCAGCAATTGCCTACGCGCTCTTCGATGTGCTGGTGCAGCGCTGGTCGCCGTCGTGGGGCATTGGGCGATTCCTTCCTGTGATGATGGCTTTCGTCGCGCTCTACTCTCTTCCGATCTGTGCATTCAGCGAGGTTCGTCGCAGCAACGCCTCGTTCCGTCCTGCCGCCAGGTGGCTCATGGCTGGCGCGCTCTGTTTCGCCGTTCAGTCCATCATGTTTGTTTCCACGATTGCGCTGTTCGGGGAGGCGACAGTGGCAAACGTGCTCTATAGCGCGCGCGGGCTGTTCAGCGTGCTGGCCGTGTGGCTGGTCGGGCATTGGTTCAAGAATCGTGAGCAACATCTTGGGCCGCGAGTTCTAACCTGGCGACTGTGCGGCGCCGCACTGCTGATGCTGGCCATTGCGCTTGTTCTGCTGGGACGCCGAAGCGGAGAATCCCACGTGGGCGAAACCCAGGTTCAACACGTTGCGTTCACTCACCCATGTCGTTGATTGTTTTTGAAGACGAGCATGTCCTGGTGGTGAATAAGCCCGCCGGTTGGAACACGCATGCGCCGGCACCGTTTGCAGGCGAAGGCATTTACGATTGGCTCAAGCATCGTGAGCCGCGCTGGTCGAAGCTCGCGATCATCCACCGGCTCGACAAGGGCACGAGCGGATTGATCGTGTTTGGCAAAACGGCGCAGGCCAATAAATCGCTAACGGAACAATTCACCGCGCGAACGGTGAAAAAGAAATACGTGTTG
>DATHEW010000572.1:0-4057 GCA_035318425.1 Candidatus Acidiferrum sp.
ACTGCGGCATCTCGTACGAATACGCGGCGACGCTCATGGCGAATGTCGTTCCGGGCGTCACCGTTCGACTTTGTGGCTGCTCGGCGATGGTCAATCCCTGCGGCGGGAGCGTGCGCGGCAAATGCCGGATGCCGAATGGACCCGCGGCGACGAAGCAGTCGAAACCAAACGCCATGTCCGTGACTGGCGCGATCCCGTTTTGATAAGTCGCGGTGAGTGTCTTTAGGACTCCACCCGCCGCAGCGAAGAACTGCTTGTCCGCATTCACCAAACTCCACGAGGCCTGTGCCGGATATCCGCCGAGCGGATACCACGTCACACCATCGCCCGAGCCGTGCCATGCGCCATTCGTCGTGACCGCGACGAAACTGTTGCTGCCGATGGTGGCGTCGAAACCGTACGCGACGCAGACGAAGTGGTCCGTGATACCGGAAGCCCTTTGTGTCCAGGAAGGCGGTCCGGGTGCCCATGCGCACGGATCCGTCGCGGTGTAGATCGTGCCTTCGTTCCCCACTGCAACGAACGTGTTCGCGCCGAAGGCGATGCTTCGAAGGCGCGACTCGATAAGGCACGTCCCCCAGTTGGTGCCCTGGTGCGAGACTTCGATTCCGGAATCCGTCGCGGCCACGAACAATCCGTTCCCAAAGGTGACCGAGTATGCTGTGCTGAACTGGCCGAAAGGTGGTCTGTTCGTCACGGTTCTCCATTCCCGCAGGTTCGTTGAAACCAACCTCAACTTCGGCCCAAGCACGACCCAACGGCCCTCGCCATAGGCCACGGTGCGAAGCAGGTTCGCGTCCGGGCGATCGTTGAACGGATTCCACTCGTTGGTGATCTGCTGGAAACGCCACGACACTCCATTGCTGGAGCTGCCGATCATCGCGTCTCCCACAGCCACGAACACGTTGCTGTGAAAGAGGGCTTGGTAGAACGCGTTCGTTCGCCCGTCCGCGATAAATGACCAGTTTGTCCCCGTGCTGGAGGTTGCGACCACCCCCACATCGCCCACGGCCACGAACTTGCGATTGCCGTAGCAGATGCTGTTGAGGCTGAGCTGCGGGTACGGTCCGGAGTGATTCAGGAGATTAGTGCCAGCCGAATAGACAAATCGTGTCATGCGCGGTGCGAAGTCAAAGCAGCTGTGATAGTCGGCAATGTTGCGGACACCCGCGATGCGGCCGTTTCCTTCAGCAAGAAAAGGCGCACCACAGCCGCCTGGATCAACTTGGTCCGATCTCCAATCGTGGCCATCGACCGACGATTGCAGCCAGTAGCGAAGAGAAACGTTGAAGTCGTTGGAGTAGACCGTGGTTCGAAAGCGGCCAGCGGCAAAAGCGATGTCGCCCATGATGATGTTGGTGAATAATGTAGCGTCCCATGATCCTCCGTTGGTCGAGACAAGCACCATTGCGATGTTCGTTCCACTCCCACCGTTTTGGTTCCCGCTCGCAACAAATCTGCCGTTGCCGAAAGCGACGTTGTTAAAACGAAATCCTGCCGGTGGGATGTATGTAATCCAATTCGTGCCATCCACAGACGCTGCCAAGGCGCCGTCAATAGCGCTGGCTCTTCCCGCAACGACAAATCGCCCATTCCCGAACACAAGGTTCCTTGCGGCGAATGGCACACCGCGCCAGAGCGCAGGGCTCTGCAAGTCTGGAGCGCCGTCGTTCCTTGGTGCGTGGATCAGCAGATTGCCAGTGCTGCTCGCGAACACGAACACGCCGTTCCCGTATTCCACGTCTACGATGTTCGCATCGAAGATCGGGTAGCTTTGCTGCCATTGCTCGGCATCGCGTGAGAGGAAGCAAAAACCGACGCCAGCGTTGCGGTGCTCGCCTACGGCGATGAAGTGCCCGTTCAGATACTTCACCGATTTCCAATTGGGCTTGGTGGCTGAATAGCCGGGCACAGGGGCGTCCCATAAGCCGTCGAACCAGAAGCACTCCCCCGCGAACCGTTCCACACTCGTCGATGACCCGTAATCGTTGTTCACGACTACGCTGTAAAAGCCCAGGTCGAGATGCGTGATGTTCGCCCGCGCAAGCGTCGCATTCGTTTCGTGCGCGAGAAGACGGCCTTCTTTGAACCATTGAAAGTTCAGCGGCTCCGCGCCGGTTACTGAAGCCGACAGCGTGAAGCCGCCGCCAATAATATTCGCGCACGGTGAACCAGAAATTGTCGGAACGCTCGGCGCTTGCGCCATGCAGGTGCGGGATAAGAACGCGCACCAAAGCAGAACACGCGCGACCATGGGGATGGGCCTGAGCATGCGGGCATGGTGCCCGTCGCTTCGGTGCCACGGCAATCTCCAACGTGTGGAGCAAAACTGCTCCACCACTTCTTTGCGGTTCGGCCTCACGCCGCACAGGCATTGAGATAATAGATTGAGTCTTTGACTCCCGCATATCGCTGCTCAAAGCTCCGCTCGCACTCCCTCGAATTTTATGCGATGCCAAATTGCTTTGCTGTCTTGCGTGCTGGCGTTCAGTGCCAGCGCCGCTCCACTCACCATCGTGACGAACGTCGAGGTTCAGCCGTTGCATGCGCAGGCGAAGCGCGTGGCACAGGCGCTGTCCTCACTCGGCGCACCGCTCGGCGAAGCCGAATCGCAGCAGATCGAAGCGGCGGCTTCATTGCCGGCGGGGAAAGCGGTCGAACAGATTCAGGCGGTGCTCGATCACCATTGTCTCTTCGGAGTGACGATCAATCCCGAGATGCGCGTGAAAGTGATCGCCGGTGAGGCGAAGCCTGAGCTGGATGAAAACGGATGGCGCGTGTTTCTGGTGAAAGTCGCGAATGAAGCTGGCACGACGGCGAAGCTGAACGCGTCCAGCCCGAATGCGAAGAAGCTGCACGGCTCGCCTGCGGAAGATGTGACGAATCGCTGGCTGGATCTCGCGATGTTTGATGCGCAACCGTTGAATGCTGCGTTGAGCGGTCTGCGGCTCGAGTATCGCATCATTCAGCTCTACAGCCGCGATGCAGGGAAACGTGAAGCGAAGGTTTCGTTCGATGCCGGACAAGGCACGCAGGACATCGGGTTCCGCAGCGAAGTGGACATGCTCTTCAACGCGCGCGCCGCGCATGAAATCAAGCTTCGCGTGCGCGATGAGAATGGCCAACCCACCACCGCGTCCTTTGTGGTGCGCGATCGGCAGCAGCGTGTTTACCCGGCGCGAACGAAACGTCTCGCGCCGGACTTCTCGTTTCATTCGCAGGTGTATCGCGCGGACGGCGAAACGCTGAAGCTGCCTGACGGTGAATATTCCATCGAGTTGTCGCGCGGCCCTGAGTCGCTCGTCCAACGCACGACCCATCGCATCGACAAGAGCACGCGTGAGCTTTCATTTCAGGCCACGCGCTGGATTGATCCCGCGAAGTTCGGCTGGTGGTCGGGCGATCATCACATTCACGCCGCAGGCTGTGCGCATTATGTGAAGCCTACCGAAGGCGTGTTCGCCGAGGACATGATTCGCCATTGCAAAGGCGAAGACCTCAAGATCGGCGCGAATCTCACATGGGGTCCGTGCTTTGATTTTCAGAAGCAGTTTTTCTGCGGCACGGTGGATAAAGTTTCGCAGTATCCGTACTTGCTGCGTTACGACATCGAGGTCAGTGGCTTCGGCTCGCACCAGAGCGGTCATCTCGTGCTGCTGCGGCTCAAGGAGCAAATCCATCCGGGCGGCAATTCGTCAAAGCACTGGCCCACGCTCGGGCTGAACACGTTGAAGTGGGCGAAGAAGCAGGGTGCTGTGACAGGCCCGGCGCATTCTGGCAGCGGCATTCAGGTGCGCGGAACTGATCTCCCGAACTACACGATTCCGAAATACGATGGCATCGGCGCGAATGAGTTCATCGTCGACATCACGCACGAAGTGCCTGGGCCGGATGGCAAGCTTGTGCCCGCGATCGACTTCACTTCTACGGTCGACACCGATCCTTACGCCGAATTGAACATGTGGTATCACAGCTTGAACGCGGGCTTCCGCGTGCGCGCGAGTGGCGAGACGGACTTTCCATGCATCTACGGCGAGCGCGTCGGCCTTGGCCGCAG
>DATHEW010000573.1:0-5104 GCA_035318425.1 Candidatus Acidiferrum sp.
TGCCGGAAGTTCTGTGGCGCGTTCGCAGAGCCAGACCATGGCGCTCATGAAGAACCAACCGCTGTGATTGAAGCATTCGGCGACCGGCGGCAGCCACGATGCGGTGATGATGGCGCCGAGTCCGCTCATGAGCGCGAGCGAACTCACCGGCACCACGACGAGATTTGCCACCAGGCTCCCCGGCGTGAACAGGTGAAAATAATGTGCGATCAGCGGAATCGATCCGAGAAAAGCCGCGAGCGAAGTGGAGAAGAATTTCCAAATCCAGTTCCCTGACCACATTGACCAGCGCTGCCAGCGTGGCCGAAGTTCCGCGGGCAAAAATGGATCGAATTTGAGGACGCGATCCTTCCACGAATCAAGCATTGGCACCAGCAACGCGATGCTGAGCACGACGAAAAAGGAGAGTTGAAAGCTGGCTTGGAAAAGCTGTTGCGGGTTCCAGACGAGAATGATGCACGCGGCGGCGGCCAGTGAGTTGAGCAGGTTCATCGGGCGTTGGAGCGCCCAGCCGAAAATGATCACGCTCATCATGATCGTGGAACGAATTGCCGAAGGCTGCCATCCGGTCGCCGCCGTATAGAACCAGATCAACGGAATGATAATCGCGCCACACAACAGACGCGGAATCATGATCGCGCGCAGCAGTGCCGCGAGAATGCCGGCGATCAACGCGATGTGCAGCCCACTGATCGCGAAGATGTGCATCGTTCCAGAGCGCATGAATGGCTCGGACACTTCGCTCGTCAGCGCGGTTTGCCAGCCGAGGAGCATCGCCCATTGCAGTCGCAGCGCCTCGTCCTGCTCGGGCATTCCATACGCGATAGCGTTCTTCGCCCAATCTCGAAAACGCGCGGTGAACGGCGGTTCGTCGAACACGCCCGATGCTTTCCATTCGTTCGGCGACTCGATCTTCAATTGGTAATGGATGCCGCGTTGCGCCAGATGAGTGCGGTAATCGAACAGCCCTTCAGCGATCGGCACGGGCGGTTGCAGCAGCACACCGGACGCCTCGATGCGTTGACCATCCGCAAACTGATTCGTCAACACACCGCTGGTGAGCGTCAACACGCGACCATGCGCTGGTTGCCACTGGCCGGGAGGAACTTGAATCGAATCAACGCGAAGTTCAGCGAGAGTGCGCCATGATTCTCGATCGTCGCGCAGAAACACGCGATGGGTCGGCGCTTCAGCAAGCGTGCCGCGCGCGTTCACGAGCAATGCACTGTCTTGAACCAGGTGGCGGAGATCGACGGGCGAAATCGGTGAGATGCGCAGAGTGAGGTTTAACCAGCCGAACAGAAAAATGGCGCACGCGAGCATCCACGCGCGAGCGGGTTTCACGAATATCACCGCGATGGCCGTGACAAATGCCGCGACGAAAGTGGGGACGATCCATGCTTCGAGGAAAAGGCCGGTCAGCAATCCGGCCGCATACACCAACGCGACTGGCACTAACGGCGCCTTCATCTCAGGCGCGCTCCGAAGTTTTTCGTGCCGTGACGACTCGTACCGTCAACAAGGCGAACGCCGCGCCCGCCGTATCGATGCAGACGTCGAGCATGGACGCGGAACGATCCTTCACGAATGCCTGATGAAACTCATCGCTCGCTGCGTACACGATGCAAATGAGCAGCGCGATTCCGGCGGTTCTGCCGGGACATTGCTTCGCATGCTGATGCGCGCGTAATGCCCGCCAGCAGAGCAGGGCGAGCACGGCGTATTCGGTGAGGTGCGCAGCTTTGCGGACCGTCCAGCGCATCGTTTCAAGCTGCGTGGCCGTGACCTGGACGTGCAGCCAGCGGAGCAGTTGCGAAAGGATTCCGTCCGTGTGCTGTCCAGATTTGGCGTCACCCGATGCGCTGAAGATCAGCAGCATCCAGACGATCACCGGAACCCAGTAGCGCAGGAAAAATTTCATCAGGGTGAACGGATGAAAACGCGGCGTCGCAGTGAGGTGCAAGACAATCGTTGGCGCGATGAAGCAAGCGTGCCGGCACGCGGAAAGGATTTGGACTGCGGCGACAAGTCCGACGCGACGTCGCTTTCGCACATGATAGAGTTTATCGCTCGTGCGAAAGCGCTGTCGCCGCTGCGTTAAGCCAGGCATTCCAAAATTGAAGATTCACACTCGACATCAGGAGCTGCGCTTTCTAAGAGAGCCGTGAAACAACAAAGGACCAAAAACACATGAGTGCTACATACGTTCCATTGATCAGTTCAGGCGTCGCCGGCCCGCTCGGCGTGCTGCATCTTCCGCGCTTCTGGCTCAAAGCTTCGCTCGAAGCCAGCGGCAAGATCGCGGCGGGTTATCCTGGCTGCGGCAAAGGTTACGATCAGATGGTGCTGGATGGACTCGGTCTTCAGCGCGATGCCGTGCTCGCGTTCATCAAGGAGAAGAAGCCGACCTATCCGCAGTTCGAAGCGTGGATTCGGCAGCAGCCGGGAGTGAAGCTCGACAGCGCTTCAATCGAGAAACTCAACAGCGCGATCCGCGGCTACAATCACGACGACGGCACGCGCAAGAATATTCTCGGTGCCAATGGCCTGCCCGATGATGCGAAAGCGCCGCGTGACGCGATCAACTTGAACAATCTCGATGACTGGAAAGAGTTCCACGAAGCGGTGCTCCGCTGATTGATCGGTCTATGCGTGAGTGGGGAAAACCCTGCTCACGCAAACAACGGTTGGATGGCTTTCCCCACTCCATCTCGCGTCACGTAAAACGGACGCTTCTCCACTTCGTAAGCAAGCTTCGGTGAGATGCCCATCGCCGTGTAGATCGTCGCGTGGAGGTCTTCGATTGTGACGCGATCCTTGATCGTTTTGAACGGACGCTCCGGCGAAGTTTCACCGTACAAGAAGCCACGTTTCATCCCGCCGCCAAACATCAGCACGCTTCCCGCATCTGTGAAGTGACGGTGCATCCCGTAATTCTTTACGTCCTCGATCGTGTCCGGTACGGGAACCTGATCTTTCACTTTGTTGCCGGGCTTGCCTTCGATCAAAGAATCGCGGCCGAACTCGCTGGCGAGAATGATGAGCGTGCGATTGAGCAACCCGCGCTCGTCGAGATCGCGGACGAGTTGAGCGATCGGCGCATCGATCGTCTTCTTCATGTTCGCCGCTTTGTCGTGGCCGTTTTCGTGGGTGTCCCAGTTGAGGAATGGAATGTACTCGGTCGTCACTTCGATGAAGCGCGCGCCGACTTCCGCAAGCCGTCGTGCCAGCAAACAACCGAGGCCGAAGCGTCCGACGTTTCCTGATTCGTAGCTTCCGGTGCGGTTCATGTCGGATCCGTAGCGTTTGCCCGCCGTGTAATCGGGCGTGTATTTTCTGATGTTCTCCAACGGCTCGAGTGAAAGATCGAATGCCTTCGCCGCGGGCGAACTGAGCAGCCGATGCGCATTGTCCATCGAGCGCAGCAATGACTCGCGTTGAAAGCTGCTGCCGTGCGTCCACACGGGCGAGTTCTCCACCAGCTTGCGATAAAACTTGTCGCGATTCTCGAAACGCGCCGGTGTCATGCCCATCGGCGGGCGCACGGCATCCGCCGCCGCCTCGGGAAACGGCACGTTGAACGGACCAAACTCGCTGCCGAGAAATCCCGCCGTCGTGAATGCCTTGAGCTCTTCACCTTCGGGATTATCAAAGCGCTGACCGATGTTGATGAACGCAGGCATTGCGGGATTCTTCGGTCCAAGAGCTCGCGCCATCACCGAGCCGATGTGCGGACACGCGACGGTTTGCGGCGGCGCGTAACCGGTGTGCCAGTGAAATTGATGGCGCGAATGGAGAATGAATCCGAGATCACCGGCCGTGTAGCTGCGAATCAACGACGCGCGATCCATCACCTGCGCAATGTTCTCCAGCCCTTCGGAAATCTTGATCTGGTCCACTACCGTGTCGATCTGCGGAAACGTGCTGGCCATGTCCGCCGGCTTCATCCCTTTCTCGAACGGCGCGTAATGCTTGGGATCAAACGTCTCTGTTTGCGCCATGCCGCCGCCCATCCAGAGCACGATCACGGTGTCCGCGCGCGGAGCAATCTTCTCGATCGCGTCTTCGCCGAATGCGAACTTCGGATAGCCCGCCGCCAAAGCGCCAAGCGTGGCCGCGCTCGCCGTCTTGATGAAATTGCGTCGTGAGAAATCGGTGTGCTTCATGGCTCAATAAATCAGTTGAAACTCCGGCAGCATGGCGACGCTCCAAAGCAAATCCTCCACGCCTTCTCGCGTGGCTGGTGATCCTGTGAACTCGCCAGCCAGTTTCAATTCGTTGCTGGTTGGTTTGCGCCCGATCGCTTTCACAAAAACGCCTTCGACCAACTCGCCGGTGGAAACCTTCGGGGTCGCGAGCAGTTTCTCCGCGCTGCGCTTTACCAATTGGTTGAGCGTCTCGCCGTTCGTCAGTTCGAGTGCTTGCAATGTGGTAGCGGCGCTTGGTCGTGACGTGGTCACTTGCTCTCGGCTGGGCCGATTCAGTGCCGCCATCAATGGATCACTTGCCACCAAACTCGAGCGCACTTGCCCATGTACCTCTGCGAGCGACATCGTTTTCTTCAGTTTTGCTGCAAGCGTCCAGGGCGCGAGGTTGACGTAGCCAAGCGTGGCCGACGGTTTCCAATCCGGTGCTTGGAATTCGGGCGACTGCCAGCCGTCCACCTTCTCCTTCGACCAAAGCCATGATGAATCCGAGATGAGTTCCGAAATTTCCGCACCACGAAGTTGTCCAATGAAAATGAAGCCCGCGGGGTTCGCATCGCTTTCCTTGACCTCTCCAGCGGGCGGTTTGTTTTCCGCAGTGTTGTTCACAGCCCTGACCGCGATGAGATTTTCACCCGCGCGCAGATGGGACCGGAGATTGATGAAGTTCGGCTGTCCGTAATCCTTCCCACTCGCGACCTCAGTGCCATTGACGAAGAGCTTGAAGCTGTTGTCGCATGCCACGGTCGCGAACGCTTGCTCCGGCAGTTTTTCCAAATGGAACGTCTTGCGAAGATAGATCGTTTCAGCAGCCGCTTTCTCGTGTGCGTTCGTATTCGACCAAATCCATTGCGCCGACACGGACCGATCTTCGGCGCCAGCGCTGAAGTCGAGCGTGC
>DATHEW010000574.1:0-7198 GCA_035318425.1 Candidatus Acidiferrum sp.
TTGAGTCGCAGAAGGCTTACGCCCGCGCGCTGCTCGATCGCGTGAATCCGTACACGAAGACGAGCTACACGAGTGAGCCGAGCGTCGCGTTCGTGGAGATCAACAACGAGGCTGGGCTCGTTCATGCGTGGCTTGGCGGGCACGTGGACACGTTTCCTGAAGTGTTCCTGCGCGAGCTCGGCGAGCAATGGAACGCGTGGCTGAAACAGCGTCATGGCACGACCGCCAAACTTCGCCTGTCATGGAGCGCCGGTGAACAGGCGCTCGGCGTGGAGTTGTTGAACAACGGCGACTTCTCGCAGCAGACGAAAGGCTGGCAACTCGAACAGCACAGCGGCGCGCAAGCCAAGGCAACGGTGGCAGGGAGCGATGTCCTCGTCGCGCCGCGGGACGGGAATGACGCCCAGAACGGCGCGCTGAGGAAAGTTGCTACCAGCGCTGTCGAAGTTCACGTAAACAAACCCGGCAGTGAGACATGGCACGTGCAGTTCGGTCAGGCGGGATTGAAATTCGAAACGGGCCAAGCTCACACCGTTTCGTTCCGCGCGAAGTCCGAATCACCGTACGCCATCAGTGTCTCCGTCGCGCAGGCCCATGCGCCGTGGAGCAACCTTGGCCTTGCCGCCGAAGCGCCGCTCACGAACGTTTGGCGCGAGTTTCGGTTCGTCTTCAACGCGGCGCAGAGCGACACGAACGCGCGCGTGACATTCGGCCGTTTCGGAGGCGAAGGCGCGACGATTTCGTTGGCGAACGTTTCCGTGAAGCCAGGCGGCGTGGAAGGTCTTCGCGCGGGTGAAGAACTCGGAGCCGTTCCACTGTTCCAGAAAAAAACCTTCGGTCAGCGCACTCCCGAGGCGCAACGCGACTTCATGCGTTTCCTCACCGACACGGAGGAGCGCTACTGGGTCGCGATGTATCGATTCCTCAAAGATGAGTTGAATGTGAAAGCGCTCGTCGGCGGAACGATCGGCGGGTGCAGCCCATTGAACGTGCAGGCGAAGATGGATTGGGCGGACACGCACGCGTATTGGCAGCACCCGCATTTCCCGCGCAAGCAGTGGGACATGAACGACTGGATCGTGAACAACAAGTCGATGGTGAACGAGCGCGGCGGTACGCTGCCCGGGCTGGCGATGAAGCGCATTCACGGCAAGCCGCATGCCGTCACGGAATACAATCACGCGGCGCCGAATACTTTTTCGAGCGAAGGCTTCCTGCTGCTCGCCGCGTACGGCGCGATGCAGGATTGGGACGCGATTTACGCTTACAGTTACGCGCACACACGCATCAGCACGGGCGCGTGGAACTCGCGCAAGATCACCAGCTTCTTCGACATCGACCAACACCCGACCAAGATGGCCACGCTCGTGAGCGCCGCGGCGATGTTTTTGCGGGGCGATGTGAAGGCGTCCGAGACTGGTTTTAAGACCAAACTGTTGCGTGAAGCAGAAGTGGATTTCCTGCGTACCGCCAGCGCCTGGTCACTCGTGGACGGCAGTAAGGAAATTCCGAAAGAAGCTGCGCTGCTGATGAAAATCGCGGTGGTGGTGGACCCATTGGTCAACACGGGCAAAGGAACGTGGAATAATCTCCGCGCCACACGATTCATTGCCGACAACGGTCAACTCATCTGGGACATCTCGGATCCGAGGCGAGGCGTCGTGACGATCAACTCGGACGCTACACGTGGCGTGATTGGATACGGAGGCGGAAAGAAATTCGCCTTGCGCGACATCACCATTGAACCGGGCGCGACAATGCAGGACGGCTGGAGCACGATTACGGTGAACTCATTCGGCAAATCGTTTCTCATCACCGCGACGGGATTGACGGAGAACACCGGCATGGGTTGGAAGAACGCGGAAAAGAACAGCGTGGGCCGCGACTGGGGCACAGATCCGTCGCTCGTCGAAGGCGTGCTCGCGAAGATCACGTTCACCAATGTCCCATTGAGGACGCCGGTTACGGCCTACGTTCTCGACGAACGCGGCGCGCGACGTAAAGCCTTGCCGGTGCGACGACTGAATGGCAACGGGATCAGCATCAACATCGGGCCGCAGTGGAAAACGCTCTGGTACGAAGTCGAAGTCCAGTGATGGCAAACACGGTAAAGGTAGAACGCGCTGTCCTCAGCGCGCCGGGGAGATGCGAGTTCTGACGCTGCCTTGCGACGTCGCGGCGCGGTGAGAACACCGCACCCGACCTGAGCGCCTCGTCAGCCGCAACCTGGAATTCCAAGGCTTACCGCGCATTCACTTCAAACCGCTCCTCGTTCGCCCGTTTGCGCGCGGGCATGAGGGCGCAGGCGTCCTTGCAACCAAATACGCGGCTGAGGAGATAGCGGTGGCGGCTGACCCAGCGGTAAATCATTTCCGCGACGTAGATCACGCCGGGGAACCAGAGCAGCAGCGCGATCGGAAATGCCAGCGGCATGCGCAGGCTGATGTGGCGGATGCATCGCGCGCCGCGTTGAACCCGGCCATTCGGCGCGACGCAATGGATCGCTTCGTGCAGGTCCGTGCGCGTGAGGCGCGGTGCGATCTCTGGCACGCGCGGGCTGGAGATGGGCAGCAGGCTTACGGTGTTGAACCAGTCCAGCCACGTGATCACGCGCGATTGAAAAGTGCAGAGCGAGCATTCGTCGTCGAAGAGGACAATGTTCGTGCGGCTGGTGTCGTTCATCGCCCGGAGTATGCGCATCGCTGCTGCGCCTTCAATGCGCGTTTAGGGGAAACGAATGGATAATCACGAAGGCACGAAGGACACAAAGAGTTGTGTGCTTCGTGCGTTCGTGATTCAAAACTCATGCACCATTTGATGCGCGGCACGTTCCAGGTGGTCGCGAACGTCTTCGTCGGTGAGTTGCGTGAAGTCGTCGTACCATTGTCCGACTGACATGAATGGCTCGGGCGTGTAGAGGCAAACGACTTCATCGGTGAGCGCCTGGAATTCTTCGCAGACATCTCTCGAGGCAACCGGCACCGCGACAACGACCTTTGCCGGGTTTTGTTTCTTCAACGCGAGCACCGCCGCGTGCATCGTCGAGCCGGTCGCGAGTCCGTCATCGACCAGAATGCAGATGCGGTCAATGACCGGCACCATCGTGTGGCGAGGACGGAATGCTTGTTCGCGCCGTTCCAATTCGCGGGTTTCATGGGCGCGCACCTGATCGATCTGTTCGCGTGTAATGCGCAGTTGTTCCACCAAGGATTCGTTCAACACCATCGTGCCGCCGCTGGCGATGGCACCCATCGCGAGTTCTTCCTGCATCGGAACGCCGAGTTTGCGGACGAGGAAAATATCGAGCGGAGCGCGAAGCGCGTGCGCGATCTCGAATCCGATCGGCACGCCGCCGCGAGGCAGGGCGAGGACCACGACATCGTTGCGATCGGCGTAACTCGAGAGTTGGCGGGCGAGTGCGCGGCCCGCTTCGTTGCGGTCGGGGAAGGTGAATGTTTTCATGTATGTTCTCCCAGATGTTCGTTGAACCACGCCGCCGCGTGGTGCGCGACTTGTTCGAGTGTGCCGGGTTCCTCGAAGAGATGGCTCGCGCCCGGAACGATGCGCAGGTCGTTCTTGCAACGGAGATCGAGCATGGCCTGCTCGTTAAGGCCGATAACAACGGTGTCCTCGCCGCCAACGATCAGCAGCGTGGGACATTTCACTTTTCGCAATGCCGCCCCTGCGAGATCAGGACGGCCGCCGCGCGATACCACGGCGCCGACACGATCGCCGATTTCCGCCGCAGCGACGATGGCAGCAGCGCCTCCCGTGCTGGAACCGAAGAAGCACGGGCGAAGGTGAGCGGCTTCGGCGTCGTACTTCATCTGCTCCGCGGCATGAAGGAGTCGATCCGCGAGGAACTGAATGTCGAAACGCAAATGACCGGTGCGCGCGTCGGCGCGTTCTTCCTCTTTGGTGAGCAGGTCGAAGAGCAATGTGCCGAGCCCGGCTTCCTGAAGTGTGTGCGCAACGAATTGGTTGCGTGGACTGTGGCGGCTGCTCCCGCTGCCATGCGCGAACAGGACAAGCCCGCGCGCATCGTTTGGTATGATCAGTTCGCCGTCGAGCATGACGTCACCGGCGGAAATTCGGATTTCAGTGGCGCTTCCTCTCATGTCGCGAATATCGGCCTCGTGTTCCTTCGCGCAACGGGAATTTCCATGAGGGCCGGCAATAAACCTCTCGCGCTCACATTCGGCCCGGGTAATTTCGCCGACGTGAAACGGGAAAGCATCGGAACCCACCAGAAGGCGCAGCAGATCAATCTCGATCAAACGAAGTATGGGACCTTCGCGGAGATTGGCGCGGGGCAGGAGGTGGCGCGCTGGTTTTTCCGCGTGGGTGGCGCTTCAGGCACGATTGCCAAGACGATTTCGGCCTACGACATGACGATCAGTGACGCGATCTATGGCAAGGCCGATCGCTACGTGAGCCGTAAGCGTTTGTACACGATGATCGACCATGAGTACGCACTGCTGGCGGGGCGGTTGCAGGAAAAACGCGGAAGCACCACACGGTTTTTCGTCTTTGCCAACACGGTTGCGGCGCAAAGCTACACGCGGCGTGAAGACTGGCACGGATGGATGGGCGTGCGATTCCAAGCCGAGCCGAATGGGGAGTCATCACAAATCATCATGCACGTGCGCATGTGGGATAAAGAGGCGATTCAACAACAAGAGGCGATCGGCATCCTGGGCGTGAATTTGATCTACGCCGCGCTTTATTATCACGCCGACGTGGACACGCTGATCAGTTCCCTGATGGATGATCTCACGCTGGAACGCGTGGAGGTGGACATGATCAAGTTCAGCGGGCCGGCGTTCGCTGATGTGGACAACCGGCTCGTGACGCTGCGCCTGGTGCAGGATGGATTCACGAATGCCGCGATGTTCACGGCGAAGGGAGAAGTGGTCCAAGCCGCCGAGGTGCTTTACAAGAAACCCATTCTCGTGGAACGCGGCAGCTTCCGGCCCGTTACCCACGTCACGCTGGACATGTTGAACAACGCGGTTGCGCAGTTCGTTCAGGAGCCGGGCGTGAAAGGCGAGGAGATCGTGGTGCTCATGGAGATGACGCTGAAGAGTTTGCACGGCGAAGACGGAATCGACCACCAGGATTTCCTGCATCGCGTGGACATCCTGGGGACGCTGGGCAAGACGGTTTTGATCTCGAACTACGGCGCGTATTTTCGGCTGGCGAGTTACCTTTTCCGCTACACGCGCAAGAACATCGGCATCGTCATGGGCGTGCCAAGCTTGCGCGAAATCTTCGACGAAAAATATTACAGCGATCTCGAAGGCGGCATCCTTGAGTCATTCGGGCGGCTCTTCAAAAACGATCTCAAGCTTTACGTCTATCCGCTGCTCGATCCCGCAAGCCGCTCGATCATCTCGGCGCGCAATCTGGTGGTGGAATCTCACTTGCAGCATCTCTACATGTATTTAATCGAGAACAATTACATCCAATCGATTCGAGACTTCACGCCAGAGTATCTACCGATTTTCTCGAAGGACGTGCTCGAGAAAATCCATTCGGGTGACTCGACGTGGGAAACGATGGTGCCGGAACAAGTCGCGCAAGCGATCAAGGACCGGAGATTATTCGGATGCCGTGGCTGATCTTACAGGGAGACGTTCAACGACCTGAGCGCATTGAACTCCGCGATGAAATTCGTGAGCTCGCCGTAGTCTCCCGGTTTGAACAGATAACTGTGCGCTCCGAGCGTCATGACGCGGTCGATCATCGCGGGTGAGCGCAAGCCACTCATGACCACCACAGGCAGTTCGCGATAGATCGGTTGAGAGCGAACCCATTCGAGGACTTCCACGCCTGTCTTGTTTGGCATTTGGATGTCCACGATCAGCAGGTCGAGCGGGTGTGCTTCAGCGAGTCGCTCATTAAGGCGTTTCTGCATCCAATCAATGGCTTCGGCGCCGTCGTTCACGATCAGATATGGATTGGGCAGGCGCGCCGAACGGAACGCGTAATTCAGAAGTAATCGATCGTCCGCATTGTCCTCGGCGATCAACACGAATGGGGCTTTCGGTTCTTCTAATCTCATGGCTCTCAATAACTTGCTCGTTTTTTCGCGAATCCGCCATCGGGCGTTTTCCCGGACAATACCCGGTGTGTTTACCGACGTTCACGGCCGAAATCGTACGTACACGCGGCAATGTGCAGCGAGTAATCAACATGTCAAATCCGCGCTTGTCAGTTTGGCGGAAAAAGATGACTGCTCGAAAGCTGAGGCATCGACCGTCGCTGCTTCGGATTGGGCCGCCTCATTGCGGAAATTTCACTCTGGCTCGGGTGGGTTGGAGCGCCGGTTCGCAGCGGGCTTGGGATCGACACCATTGGGCGGTTGCTCATTCGCAAACTCGTCGTTGTCTTTAAGCTCCTTTTTCAGTCGGTAAAGCTCTGTCTTCAGCTTCGCCACGAGTTCCTTGCTGGCCGGGTTCTCGTAGATGTTTCGCAACTCGCTCGGGTCTCTGGCCAGATCGAAAAGCTCCCATTGATCCTTCTTCCAGTAATGGATCAGCTTGTGCGTCAGCGTGCGCACGCCGTAATGCGCCGCGGTATTGTGATCACCCGGATCGTGATAATAGCGATAGTACATGCTCGTGCGCCAATCGCTGGGGCGTTCGCCCTTCAACAGCGGAACGATGCTGCGGCCCTGCATGTCTTCGGGCGTCTTCTCTCCCGCCATGTCCATGAAGGTCGGCGCGAAGTCCGTGTTGATGATCATCTGGTCCTGCACCGAACCCGGCTTGATCACGCCCGGCCACCGGATGAGGAACGGCATTTTCAATGAAGGCTCGTACATGAATCGCTTGTCGTACATGCCGTTGTCGCCGAGAAAAAATCCCTGGTCGCTCGTGTAGATCACGACCGTGTTCGACGCGAGGCCGCTCTGGTCGAGGAAGTCCAGCATCCGCCCGATGTTGTCGTCCACGGATTGCACGCAGGCGAGGTAGTCCTGCATGTAGCGCTGGTATTTCCATTTGTTCAATTCCTCGCCACGGAGCGTGCGCTTCTGGCCGTCCTTCTCGATCTCGACTTCGGTGGGTTTGTGATTGAGCCACTGGTTTCGTTCCTGGCCGGCGAGTTGCGACGGCGGTTCGAGTTTCAAATCACGGCGCGTGAGATCATCGAACACGCGCTGGCGGTTCTCCTTCAGGGCATCGGTGCGCGTGGA
>DATHEW010000575.1:0-7642 GCA_035318425.1 Candidatus Acidiferrum sp.
CGCGCTCGATCGAAATACGCACCATGCTCGAATATGTTTCCGGCAGGATAAACGTCACCACCGTGGTCGTAAGTGCCACGAGCAGGAACACGGCGAGGATGACAGTCTTGCGAATGCGGATAATCCGCCAGTAATCGAGGAAATGAAGTTTCGTTTCCGGATTCGGCGCAAAGGACTTGTCTTCGGTTCTGGCTTCCATAAATCAAAAAGAGGCTGAACCACTTAGTCCAGCCTCCGCTGCAATTCGTTCAAAAGATTCCGAGAAACTCGTGCTTCAGATCAGTACGAAGCGCGCACTCCGACGTAAACGCGGTTGCGATCGTAGCTGCGCGCATCCAGTCCGGCCTGCTCCACATCAGATTCCAACAGATCGTAGTTGTAGCCGAGTTCGACAGCCCAATGATGATTGATGCGGTATTCGAAATTAAGACCCACCAAATACAGGCTTTCAACGTCATCATCCGCTGCACCCGCCGTAAAGGTCGAGCGCTGTACTTGCCCAAACAAATTGCCCTTGAGCTTGGCCGTTATCCGATGGGTCACTTGCACGAAAGCGGCAGTCGTCTCCTGATCAAGCGTCGGTGTACCGGAGGCGTCAGGAGCCACAATGTCAGTGGCATTGCGCATGTGCCGCACACCGACCTGCACCGAGCTTTCAGGGAGATACACGTAGGTCAGTGCCGCATCCAAGTACGGGCTCACCTCCGATTCGCCAATTTCGTGATAATCAATGAACTGCCCGCCAACCCGCACCGTCCCTCGCAGCTTGTGATTGAAGTCATGATCGACACCCACGTAAAGATAGTGAGAGTAGCTGTCTCGAATTTCACTTTCCTGAGTGCCAACGATGAAATCATCACCGGTGTAACTGTTCAGGCCAAACTGATAACCAACCAGTGCGACAAGCGTTGGATCAAACTGATAGCGCAGGTCAGCCCGGAACAAATGTTCCAAGCGATCCAGAATGGCCGAGCGACTGCCAACACCGCTGTCGTCGTAGTCGTACCAAGTGTTCACGTAGCCAAGTCCCAGCCCGAGCACTTGAGTAAGAGCCACGTTGTAATCGATCCCGGCCCGATTTCGCATAGCGGTCGTCTCGGTCCTAACTGGGGCAGTAATAATTCCGAAACGATCGGTCACGGTTGGCTCGCTCGAGTAAGTGAAAGAATCTGACAAGGCGACGTCATGCCTTGCACTGAACGCATGCCGAAGCAGCGCATTGAATTCGTGCTGCTGATCAATCTTGTCATCCTGCCGCCCCTCGTAGTAGCGCAACGAGTAAACGTAACCAGCGCGAATGAACGTCTGTTCCAAGGGGAGATTGACATGCACGGCCGGACTGACTTCGAAGCCGAAACTTTCCTGCCGGGCATCAACCGCGCGAGTTCCACTGGGAGTGGTCACCCATTGCCGGTCCGGGGAAGCAGTCGAGTTGTCGTCGTAAAATCCGCGAACGGTCGCCGAGACGGTAAACGGCCTACCGCTCTGGGCGCGCGTCATTTCCGGGTCGTAGCCATAGACGGTAGCTGCGCCAATCGCAAACAATCCCGCTGAAGTCACCACTTTATTCATATTGCGTTTGCTACCGAAACTTCGCCCATTTGAGCCGTTGGCCGAAGAGTTCTGTGTTTGTATGGGTCAACTCTTGGTATGTCAAACAGTTTGTCCCCAGTGATCGTTCAAACATTTTCAGAAATCTTTTCGACCACTTCGCCAGCGAGGATAATCCATTAACAACACCTGTCCGTCCCGGAAAAAACTCGAATTTGCGTGCTTCAATGGGAAGCCGGTCGGCACTTCTTCCTTCGTCAATGTGTCGAGCACGAACGCTTCCCAACCCAATTTCTCACCGGCCATCCAGTTCGCTAAAAACTTCCGCTCGGTCGTCACGGGCGTTAAATACAGCGCCCGAATTGGCTTCTGATAATCGTGAATCTCCGTGAACTCGTCCTTCCATGTCGTGGTGATAGCCAGTGCCTGGCTTCGCCCATACCACGCGACCGCCGCCGGGACATCCGTCATGATCAGGTCGCGCGGCCCCAGCCAGCGGCCAATTTGCTGGATGTAGGGCGGGTAGTACGGCGGAAAACTTACCGGACTGCCGTGCGGCGGCAACAGCGAGAGGATGAGCGGTAATGACATCACGGCCGCAAAGCCAGTCCACGCCGCGTAACGCATCGCGTTCGACGGCAATTCCACGGAATCGAGCAGCACGAAGAACACGCTCGTCCCAAAGATCAGCACCAGCGGTGACAAGACCACGAGAAGGTTCTCTGAGTTCACGTCTGGCGATGCCGTCCAACTTTGCGTTCGCACCAGCGCCTGCACTGGGATCAGCGTGATGATCGCGATCACCACGAACCACCGCATACGCGATAATGTTGGGTTTCGGAATCGCAGCAGCAATCCGGCGAGAAAGAATGCCCACAGCCAATTGCCGCCCATCCGCGGGAGGTCGTTTGTGATCACCTCGCGGGTGTTCGTGACGAGCTTGCGGGTGTATTCGCCCATCTGCATTAGTGCGAGGTCTGGATGCAACGATCGTTGCAGACGGTCCCCGGGAAAGATTCGTGTCTGCTCCACCGGCGCGTAGCTCGCCACCCCGAATGGCACTCCGGTGACCATCATGTTTCGCGCGACCCACGGCGCGAGACATAGGAAAAACGCTGTGATCACAATGGCGATCAATGAACCTTTTGCGCGCGTGATAAACAGCGCCATGAATGCCACCGCCGGCACGATCAGGAACGCGCATGAATAGCGCGTCAGTCCAATCACTCCCAACAGCATTCCCGTCAGGAGCGCCAGGAGGACAAGCCGTGCTCTGGATGCCTGCGCGCGACTTCCCGCTTCGAGTTTCGCAAGGCACAGCGCAAGCAGGAGCACCAGCACGAGCAGCAAGTTCGTGCTCAATCCCGAAACGCTGAAACGCCAGTACAATTCAGTCAGGCCGAAAAGCAGCGCCGCAATCATGGCCACCCATTCATCGAACCACTGGCGCGTCAGCAGATATACCAATCCGAGCGCGATGAGCAGCAGCATCTGGTTGAAGATCGCGATGCCGAGATCTCCCCACGCTCTCGAAAAACTTTTCTCCGCCACCATGTCCTGTGCCGGCGTCAGCTTCACCACGGCCGCGAGCAGCACTGGATAGACCGGTGCGTTCATGATGTCGGGATGCGCTTTCTTGATGAGAGGATCTTTGTCAGCGCGCTGGCGTGAGATCAGGAACATGCTGAAAGGGCGAATCAGCCGCGTCGTGAATCCTTCCCCGTCCGCGATGTTCCGCGCGAGTTGCGCCGCGTCCATCGCTTCCTCGGTGCTGAAATTCTTAAAGCAGAAGGAATCGTAGAGCAGCGCGACGGTTGCGAACGCACACGCGAGAAACAATCCTCGCACCGCGCGCGCTCCTGATCCCACCTCGAAGCGATGAATGAGTTCCTGGACTTTGAGCATGAACATCAGTGCTGTCCGATCTGATAAACTTCCAACTTCCGATACAACGTGCGCCGGCTCATCCCGAGCTTCTTTGCCGCGGCGCTGCGATTCCCATCCGACTCACGCAGTGCGCGAATGATCAATTGTTTCTCGGCCTCTTTCACCGTGAGATCCGTGCTCGCAAGCGGCGAATTGCTCGCGCCGCCCAGGTCTTCCGGCGTCCCGCTTCGCACGTTCGGAGGCAAATCCTTCCACACGATCGTGTCACCGCGCGTCAGCACCACCGCATGTTCGATCGCCGTGCGCAACTCCCGCACATTGCCGGGCCACGGGTATTTCATCAGTGCATCCAACGCGTCCGGTGCAATGCCTTCCACCTTCTTCGCGTTCTCTTCCGCGAACTCTTTGACGAAACTCTGCGCAAGCAGCGGCACGTCCGCCATTCGCTCCCGCAGCGGTGGCATGTGGATCTCGACGACACGCAGGCGGAAAAACAAATCCTCCCGGAACTCTCCCTCTTTCACTCCTTGCGCGAGGTTCTTGTTCGTGGCCGTGATTAATCGCACATCAGCACTCAGAGTCTTGTTCGACCCGACTCGTTCAAACGTGCGTTCGCCCAAAAACCTCAGCAGCTTCACCTGCGTGGCCTGGTCGATCTCGCCGATCTCGTCGAGGAACAACGTCCCGCCTTGCGCCTGCTCGAACCTTCCCATGCGGCGCTCGTGCGCCCCGGTGAACGCGCCCCGCTCGTGCCCGAACAATTCGCTCTCAAGCAACGTTGGCGAAAGCGCGGCGCAATGGATCGTCACCAACGGCGCGTTCTTTCGCGGGCTCAGCTGATGAATCGCCTTCGCAATCAACTCCTTGCCGGTACCGCTTTCGCCAGTGACGAGCACAGTGGTTTTCGCGGGCGCAACGGCGCGCACGAGCTCGAAGACCTCCTCCATCCCGCGCGTGCTGCCGATGATATTTTCCAATCCGAAGCGCGTGTGGAGCTGTTGTTTGAGCGAAACATTCTCCGTCTCCAGTTTCCGCTGTCGCATCGCGCGCTGGATTCGCATTTCCAACTCGTCGATCTGCAAGCGACCCTTCGCGATGTAATCATCCGCGCCGGTCTTCATCGCTTCCACGGCGAGTTCCTCCGAGCCGTAAGCCGTCATTAAAATGCAAATCGGCGCATGGGCGAGAACCTTCGCGCGCTTGATGAGATTCATTCCGTCCTCGTTCGGGAGGCGGAAGTCGGTGAGCAACACGTCGAACTTGTCTTCTTCCAGGCAGCGGATCGCGCCCGCGGCATCCTCTGCCGTGTAAACGTCGTAACGATCTTCGAGCGCGGCGCGCAAACCTTCCCGCGACGGTTTCTCGTCATCTACGATGAGCAACATGGGTTTCATCCGCTGGCGCGGGTGAAGGTGTGAAGTTCCGTGCAGGTTGTCGAGAGCGTGTTGGATCGGCGATCAATTCCGGATCCTAATCGTAATCCTGTTCTTAATCCGCCCCGGAGAAGCAGGATTAAAAAGAAAATTACGATTACGAACTCAGTTAGTTCGACGACTGCGGGAGGAAGACGCGCACCACGCCGTGATGCGACTCATCGGGCGGAGGAATCTCCAGCTTGCCGTGATGCGTCTCGATGATCTTGCGTGAAACCGTAAGGCCAAGCCCGAGCCCCACGGTGCGCGTCGTGAAGAAAGGCGCCGGCACCTTCTGCGCGATCTCCGGGGTGAAGCCTTCGCCATTGTCATGCACTTCCACTTCGGCGAGGCGGCGTCCCTTGCCGTTGAACCCCTGATCGATCTTCACCTTCACGGAAATCTTTGCGTTCTTCGGGTTAGCCTGAAGTGCGTTGAGGAAGATTTCGAGGAACGCATGCTTGAGCGCCACGCGATCTCCCGAGACCACCGGCGGCGCCGAGGCGGAATCAAACTTAAGCAACGCTGACTTCACTTGCTGATGTGTCTGCGCTTCGCGGAACGCCTCTTCCACCATGGGCCCGAGCGGGAAGCTTTCCTCACCTGCGACGGCGTCTCGCGCCAGGAAGCGCATTTGGTTCACCAGCCGCGAGATGCGCTTCACGCCATCTTCGAGCGCTTCTTCCAGCGAGCCGCGAAAATCCGGATCGAGGAATTGGTCGGCGATCAACTGTTGATGAGTCGAGATCGGCACGAGCGCATTTCCGATTTCGTGCGCGAGCCGGTCCGCCATGGACTTGATCAGCCGCAGGTTGTTCGTCTCGACCTCCAGAGTATGCAGTTGTTCGCTCTGCGTATGGTCTTCCACGACCATCAGCGCCGAATCCGGCAGCGCGCCGGGGCGCGTTTGCAGCGGCACGATGGAGATCTGGTAAGTCGATCGTTGCGTGTCCGCAGGCTGAAAACGAAACGGCGCGAGCGACGCGCCGGATTTGAGCACCTGATAAATTTTGCTCCCGAGCACGACTGGCAAATCACTGAACTGCAAATCAGAGGCGCGCTTCGTGCCGGTGAGAAATTTTCGCGCAGTGTCGTTGCAATGGAGAATGTTGAGATCGCGCCCCACCACCACGCAGCCGCTGTTGAACTGGCGGAGAATGCCCGTGAGCATTTCCTGGTTGGCCACCAACTGGTCGTGAAACCAGACGTTCCGAATGGCTAGGCCCATCTCCTCGAGCAAGTGGAAGATGATCTCCAGCTCTTCGCGTGAAAGAGGCTCGCCGGTGATACGGCCATCGAGCGCCATCAGGCCGACG
The DNA here is from genome assembly GCA_035318425.1 of Candidatus Acidiferrum sp. Lineage (GTDB taxonomy): Bacteria > Verrucomicrobiota > Verrucomicrobiia > Limisphaerales > SIBH01 > JANNGC01. Next base: position 6,167 of record DATHEW010000575.1, read on the forward strand.
AGTGTTTGCCGGTCGAGGATGGGAACGACCACCTGCGTGTTCAATACGGAGAACTCGCGAACGATCTCAGAGTCATTCTGCGCCTCCAAACTGTCGCGCCAAAGAATTCGTCCGTGCCGATGGATGTGCCCGCCGATGCCCGTTTCGAGCGACAACTCGAGTTGGTCCACGACGTTGGTGGACAAGCCAATGGCGTAAGCGGAGCGGAGAAAACGGCCGCCGCCGAGCGATGCCGCGTGGTTGATCGCAAGCACAGGCTGTCGCAAAAAGATCGCCGCGCGACCTACACCGGTGATCTCGCGAAGCTGCAGCAGAAACTGTCTGAGCAATGCCTCGGTGCTGAGTGAATTGGCGAGCAGGCTCGAGAATTCACGCCACTTTTGCAGAGATCGCAACGTGGCTTCGCTGGCTGGCCGGGCTACCGCTTCGGACGCCTGAAAGGCAGCCAGACGCGCCGGCACATTCGAAGCGGCGGGGGCGGCGACGGCAGCTTGCGGTTGTTCGAGCACCGCTTCGAGCATGCGCGCCCGCACAGGCTTGCGCAGCACATGCTTCACCCCGGCGAGATAGGCTTCTTCTTCGAGAACCCACTTCGCATCCTCGCAGAAAACGATGATCGGCGCATGCGGCGCGCGCCGGCGGATGCGTTCGAAAACCCACATGCCCGCGCTGTCGGCTACCGCCGCATCGACCACGCAGAAGTTGATCAGCGCGTGATCCAGCAACGGCTCGGCTTCGGCCACGTCCAGCCGATGGACGACGCGATAGCGTTCCGGATCCAGTGACGTGCGGATGGAATCGGCCAGCTCAGGGTGATGAGCGAGGACCAATATGGTTTTCATTCAGAGGTTATTGTCAGTCGCACAGAGTGACCGCGCACATCGGTCGGCTCGGAGAAAGTAAGGCTCGATTCGCGTTCGGTAGCAATCATTTGCTGCGCCGTGAGAATTAAATTGTATGTCGTTCAAGTGCATTGCGACCACACAAGTAATAACGGGACATCGGCTGACGCAACAATCCGCACGCGTACGACGAGGGCAGTCGGGGAACAAACGAACCAAACCACCGCAGTTGCCGCACTTCAGCGTGTGGCGATGAGCTTTTCCCAGAGCTGATCGGTCTGGCGGATTTTCTTGAGCAGCTCCGTGCTGTGTGGTGAAACCTCGACGGGATTCGGCGAGATCGGGAGCTCGATTCGAAATTCCGTCCCCTGCCCCGGCGCGCTGTGCGCCTCGAGCCTGCCGCCGTGGTAATGCACGATGAAGTAACACGCCATGAGGTTGATCCCGTGTTCAGTTGGACTGTCACTGCGCGCGTTGAATGGATCGAAGATCGTATCGAGAATTTCTTTCGAGAGGCCGGGGCCATCGTCTCGCACCAGAATGACCACGTGGCTCGGTTTGTCCGCGAGCGCTTCGGCCGAAATAGTGATGCGGCTTCCATCCGGCAAACTGACGATTTCATCTTTCAGCAACA
>DATHEW010000576.1:0-4385 GCA_035318425.1 Candidatus Acidiferrum sp.
GAACTTCGCATCCACCATTTTCACCTCGGACGCTCTGGCGTAATCGATCACGCCTTTGGGCGTTTTCTGTTTCAAAAACGGTGTTTGAATAGCTTGAGCCATAGTTCACTCCTTTGTGATTTCCACCTGACGACTATCCTCCGCTGCTCTCAAGCGCGGAAAAACCTCAAACCGCGCGCTCGCCTCGTTCTTCAGTCCGAATGCGAATCACATCTTCAATCGGGCTGACGAAGACCTTCCCATCGCCGATCTTGCCAGTCTTGGCCGCCTTGACGATCGCTTCCACCGCGCTCGTGACCAGATGATCTGCCAGAACGATTTCCAATTTGATCTTCGGGAGAAAATCGACGGTGTATTCGTTGCCGCGATAAATCTCAGTGTGCCCCTTTTGCCGCCCAAACCCCTTCACTTCGCTCACCGTCATGCCTTCAATGCCGACGCCCGAGAGACCATCTTTTACTTCCTCCAGCTTGAAGGGCTTGATGATGGCTTCGATTTTTTTCATTTGGGCGGGGCGATACTAGCCACGAGCAAAGACCTGTAAACACGAATCCCGGAACTTTTTCGAATGCATCCGCAATCTACCAAGTCGAACCCGCACGTCCGAAACAAAGAAAGTTCCAGAATAGGATTCTTGACAGCGGAGACTGTGGGTGGTTGTTTGGGCGTGGATTACGGCACATTTAATTTCAGAGCGAAGTCAGGTTGTTCTTTGAAGAGTCGCTCAACAGCTTTCGAGTTGATGGCAATACAGCATCAGTTCGGAAATCCACGTAATCCTACTGTGTATTAGTTCGAAATTCCCCGGGCCTGGGTGGTCACCTCCTGACTACCAGGCCCGGTTTTTTTATTTCTACGAACAGGCCTCGTCGGCAAGGCGCTCGCCTTGCATTCAAAATCACCTCCCCTACATTTCCGCGTATGGAGCTTCCTGCCGAAGTCCCCGTGATGACGTTGCCGAGCGCGACGTTGTTCCCACAGGCTTTGTTGCCGCTTTATATCTTCGAACCGCGTTACCGTCGAATGCTGACCGATGCGCTGAACACGAATCGCATGTTCACGATTGCGATGCAGAAACCGGGCCGCAAACGTGAGACGCCGTGCCGTGTGGCGGGCCTTGGCGTCATACGAGTCTCGGTCGGCCACAAGGACGGCACGTCTCACCTGATTTTGCAGGGTCTGACGCGCGTGCAACTGGACGAGACGGTGCAATACAAACCTTATCGCGTGCAGCGCATTCGCCCGTTGATCACGGACTCGAATGACAGCGTGATGATCGATGCGCTGGTAGCGAAGGTTCATGAACTCGTTTCCCAAAGGCTCGAACTCGCGCCATTCCCATCGCCATTTCCGCTGAAGAGAGTCGCGAGCGATGACGCCAATCAACCGGTGGCTTTCTCCAAAGCGGAAGTGCTCGATTACCTCGAAAAACTGCCGGGGGCGGAGCAGGTTGCCGATCTCGTCACGTGCGCGCTTTTGCCAGACGCCGTCGAGCGCCAGACGATCCTGGAAACAGTTGACCTTGAACCACGGCTCAAGCATCTCATTCATTTCCTGATGGCAGAGGTCACACGCTATCGGAAAAATAAGCAGTCATGAGCACAGAACCACCAGGCGATTCGATCGAGAATCTCAGCCGCGAAGAACTGATGTCGGCACTGTTCGCCAACATGGTTTTTCAAAACACCAACATGACGCTGATGCTGTTGGGCCGGGTGCCGCATCCTGAGACCGGCGAGAAGGTCACGGACCTCGATGCCGCGCGCATGTTCATCGATCAACTCGAAATGCTGGCGGTGAAAACCAAGGGCAATCTCAGCAAGGACGAAGATCGTCTGTTGCAGCAGAGCCTCACCCATGTGCGCCTGGCGTTTGTGGAAGCGGTGCAGAGCCCGTCGCCCGCTAAAAGCGAAGTGACCCAACCTGCGCCTCAATCACCGCCTGGCGCTACGCCTTCGCCGGAATCATCTCCTGTCTTGGAGACGCCCGCCCCAGAGCCGGACGCCGAATCGCGCAAGCGCTTCACCAAGAAATACTGAGCGCGCAATGGTTCGGCTCGTTCTGTTCGACATCGACGGCACGCTAATTCACACCAGCGGCGCGGGCGAGAAAGCGTTCAGCCGTGTGTTCGCGAACCTGTTTGGGATTTCCGACGGCACTGAGCGTTTGAAGTTCGCGGGACGCACCGATCCTTCCATCGTCCGAGAATTCTTTCTTCACAACGCGATCGAGCCGTCAGAGGAAAACTTCCAGCGCTTCTTCGAGGCGTATGTGTTCATGCTCGACTGCCTGTTGCATCAGTTGCCCGGCGGAGTGCATAGCGGCGTGTGGACGTGGCTGCACGATTTGAGGACGCTACCAAACCCGCCCGTTGTGGGACTGCTCACCGGCAACGTGCGGCTTGCGGCTGAAATCAAACTGCGCCGTTTCCATCTCTGGGAACAATTCGAAACCGGCGGCTTCGCCGACGATTCAATGGAGCGCAACGAGATCGCCGCCGTTGCCAAGCTTCGCGGAGAGAATCTGCTGCAACAAAAGTTGCAAGGCGCCGAAGTTCTCGTCATCGGTGACACGCCGCTCGATATCACATGCGCGCGATACATCGGCGCGAAAGTGATCGCTGTGGGTACTGGAATATTCCGCGCGAGCGACCTGCAGCCGTTCGAGCCGGAATACGCCGTTGAACACCTCGATCAACTGAACGCACGCGACGTTTGCGCGTAACGGCGCCGGCTCTTGATTTGTCAGTGGCCGCGGTCATCCCACTGCCTACGGCAAACAAAAACCCCTTCCAGCTTTCGCCAGAAGGGGCTTCGAATCTCAGATGAGATTAGAACTTGTAGATGAGGTTCGCGGCCACAATGACGGCATCGTTTTCGTCAGCACCACCAGGGATGCCAGTGCCGGAAACTGAGCCACCGAACGGACGTCCATCCGCTGCATGGTCCCAGCGCACTTCAAGACGGCTGAGCACGTTCGCCCAGAGGTCGTATTGAATCGTTCCGGTGAACGAGAGGACTTCTTCCGGGATACCGCCAACTGAGCCGACGCCGGTGTTGAGGATGCCGCCCGTGGCGTACGCGGAGTTGAACTTCGCGTATTCACCACGGAAGTGGAAGCTGAGCTTCTCAGTCGCCGAGATGGAGGCGTAGAGCGCCGCAGCGTAAGAGCTCGCACTGGCCACAGTACCCGCACCGTTGTCATCCGTTTCAGCGTAGTCAAAGGACGCGCCGAGCTTCACACCTTTGATCGGCGTAGCGAGCGTCGCACCGGCGTAGAAGCTGGTGGCGTCGTTGCCTACCAAGGTGTTCTGGCCGTCCACGATGCCGAGATACAGCGCCGATCCAGCAAGGAAACCCATGCTGTCCGGAGCGGTGAGGGTGACGGCGCCCATCCAGGTCTTCTGGGATTCAGAACCCGCCGCGCGGGTGTTGACGCCAGAGTTCCATGTGTTCGCGACACCTGCAGAGAGACCGACAACCTTGTTAACCTGGTACGACGCGAGCAAACCAGTGTGCTGGGTCGGCTCAATCGTGTAACCCCAGGAGCGGGTGTAATTCGGATTGCTGCCGGCGTTGAAAACTTCGTAGCCGATGATGGTGTCCCAGGTGCCGAGCTTCAGGTCCAGGCCGTTGCCGACCGGGGCGCGCAGCGCGACATACGCCTGCTTGATGCTCAAGTCACTCGCGGCCGATCCCACCGAGTTGTTGAAGCCCACTGCGTTCGGGCCGTAGATCAAATCAGCTTTGTAGCCGGCTGACCAGGTGCTCTCATCGAGGGGTTTTTCCAGCACCACATTGACGACGTTCAAGTTGAACCCGTCTTGCTTATTGGGTCCGTTGAAGGAAATGGCCGCAGGATTTGCGTTGCCAGAGCCTGGGTTCCAGTGGACCGACGTATCGACGTATCCGCTGATAGTTGTGCTGGAAAGAGCCGTCAGCAACTGGTTCGGCTTTTCCGTTGTCGACTGCGCCTGTACGGCAGCCGGGAGACTGACCAACCCGACGGCGGCCAGGCCCAATGTCCATTTATTCACTTTTGTCATTTGTTCCTCCGCGTTTGCGTTTGTATGCGTTTTTTTGCGGATAAACCAGTTACCCGCCGCACCGTTTTGGTGCAGTTCGAGGTGTTACTTAGGAAAATACCCGCGGGTGCGCAACAGAATATTTTGCCCGAACATTCATTTCACGCCGATGAAACGCGGGTGAATTGCGCCTGAAGGGGCCGCGCTACTTCAGCGCGCTCACCAAGAGATCATCGAAATCGATCGGCGTTCCGGCGAAAGGATTGCCCCAAATCGAGGCACGTCCCGCGCTGGGTTCCGATTCTTCGGTGTGACTCACCGACCACTTCGTTGGTTCCGGCGCGCCTTGCTTCCACGCTTT
>DATHEW010000577.1:0-11491 GCA_035318425.1 Candidatus Acidiferrum sp.
AGGGGCGGCACTCAGTGCTGTTGAGGGAAACAAATGCATCGCCATCGCGGTGAACGGTGCGGCAAAAACTCGGCTGGAATACACGGCGGGCAAGCTCCTGGTGCGTCTGCTCGGTGAGGTTGGCAAGCCCGCTACATTCGAAGTCGCGGTATGGAGCGGCCGATCCGCTGATCTCTCGAAGTTCGTACAGGCAAACTCCGGCAAGATGGAGGTGACATCGTTGAGCGGCGCGTTGAAAGGCGGACCTGCGCGTTGGCCGGAGCCAGTGATCAAGCAAGGTGTGCTCGGAAGCAGCGACTCCGCTTACGTGGCCGACACGATCGCGGAGCCGATTCCGAATCCATGGAACACGCGTGCGTTCTTCGGTGGATTCGATTTCTTTCCTGATGGCCGCGCTGCCATCTGCACTTTTCACGGCGACGTGTGGATCGTCTCCGGCATTGAAGGCAACCTGGAGAAGTTGACGTGGAAGCGTTACGCATCGGGCCTGTTCCAGCCGTTGGGACTGCGGATCGTTGATGGAAAAATTTACGTCACGTGCCGGAACGGAATCGTGCGCCTGAACGATTTGAACAACGATGGCGAAGCCGATTTCTACGAAAACTTCAACGGCGATGTGGTCGTCACCGCGAACTACCACGAGTTCGCCATGGACCTGCACACGGATTCGCAGGGCAACTTTTATTATTTCAAAGCGTCGCCATGGGAGCCGGATGTGCGTTCACCGCATCAGGGCACTTGTCTGAAAGTGTCGAAGGACGGCTCGAAGCTGGAAGTGTTCGCGACAGGTTTTCGTGCGCCGAATGGCGGCGGAATGGGACCGGGCGACATGCTCACGGTCAGCGACAACCAGGGACATTGGATGCCATCGAGCAAATTGGATCTCGTGAAGCGCGGCGGTTTCTACGGCATGACACCAGCGGCGCATCGTGAAATGGAAATGCGTTCCGGCACCAACGTGATAACGGCGAATCCGAGCGATGCCGAGGCGCGTGAGAAGTTCAACTTCAAGGGCTGGGACGCGAGCGCTCCGTTGCCGGCGAGTTACGATCAGCCGATTTGCTGGCTGCCGATTAGCGCGGATAATTCGAGCGGTGGACAAGTCTGGAGCGCGAGCGAGAAGTGGGGACCGCTCGCGAACCACATGCTCTTCATGAGTTACGGACGCGGCACCGTGTTCTCCGTGATGCTCGACGAAGTGGAAGGTGTGACGCAGGCAGCAATGGTGCGGCTTCCGTTCAAGCTGGCCACCGGCGTGATGCGTGGACGCGAGAACCCGCGCGATGGACAGATTTATCTTTGCGGCCTGAAGGGATGGCAAACGGAGGGACTGAAGGAAGGCGGGTTCTATCGCATTCGTTACACGGGCAAACCTGTTCACATGCCCACGCAGTGGCACGTGAAGGCGAACGGGATCGCGATTACTTTCGGCGAGGCGCTCGACGAGGCTTCAGCCAAAGACGTGGCGAACTTTAGCGTCGAGCAGTGGAACTATATTTACTCCGGCAGTTACGGTTCACCGGATGTTTCACCGGACGATCCGAAGAAGAAGGGCCGCGATAAAGTTGAGGTGAAAGCGGTGTCGCTCAGCGCGGACAAAAAAACCGTGTCGCTGGAAATGTCCGTGCGGCCCGTCATGCAGATGCGAATCAAGTTCGCGCTCAAGGCTGCTGACGGCACAGCCGTGAACCATGAGATCTACAGCACGATTCACAAAATTCCATCGGCACGTGCGCCTCAACAGTAGCCAAGCGGCCGTGCAGAGAGAAACTCATCAACTGACATGCGCGGACCTATGAAAAACAGTCTGTCCTGATGGCACGGAGGAAAACATCGAGGCTGCGTTGGCTGCGAATCGTGGTCTTGTTGTTCCTCATCTACGCGGGAGTTTTCCTCGTCTGGTCGCGAGTGCGGACGTTCGAAGTGCGCGGCGAAAACCGCCGAATGTGGAGCTTCTGCGGCATGCCGGGCGGCTTGGCGGCGTTAAATCCGCAACGCTGGAACGAGTGGAAGCAACGCGAGAAAATCGCGGCGATCATCTTCTACCCTTGCGTGCTGCTCGACGAAAGATGGACCGAGCGATGGTATTGGCCACGGCACTTCGCTGATCCGCCGCAGTTGTAGTGCAGAAGCAGTGATTCCTTTTGCGACTCAAGTCTGCCGGCGCGCAAACCATTCCCGCAACTTACCCAACGCCTTGGCGCGATGACTCATGCGGTTCTTCACGTCTTCACCCAGTTCAGCGAACGATTGGTCGAATCCGCCTGGAACAAAAAGCGGATCGTAGCCAAATCCTTTCGCGCCGGTTGGCGCGAACGCGATCTTCCCTTCGCACGCACCATCGAAGAGTTCGGTTTGCAACTCGCTCTCATCGGCGTGGCAGACAGGCGAGGCAGACGCGATGGACCGCGCGGCGATGGGCGTCAGCGCAATCACGCAACGGAAGCGAGCGGTGCGATTTTCGGTGGGCACATCGTTCAGCAGTTGCAACAGCTTCGTGTTGTTGTCCGCATCGGGCGAATTCCCATCACTCGCAGGATCAGGCGCGGCAAAGCGTGCGGAGTGAACACCGGGCGCGCCCTTAAGCGCGTCCACTTCGAGGCCCGAATCATCCGCCAGAACGAAGATCGGTGACGAGCAATCAGACGTGAGTGGCGCCACGAAGCGGGCAAGCGCGGCTGCCTTTTTCGCGGCGTTCCCCGCAAAGGTGTTGGCGTCCTCAATAACCTTCGGCGCACTCGGAAAGTCCGTCAGCGTTTTGAATTCGAAACCGCTGCCCAGAATGGCGCGGATCTCCTCGACCTTGTGCGCGTTGCGTGTGGCGATGACGAGCGTGATCACCCGGCAATGCTACTGGCGCGTGCCGGCGACGGGAACTTGAATTGCAAATCCGCCTGGAAATTCCCGGTTGCGCGAATCGGCGGGACGAACCCAGTGCATCGTGCCCTCGATAGTCGCGTTCGTGGTCAGGGCAAACCAGCCGATGAGCGAACCGGATTCTCCGTAAAGCATTGCCGCGATCGGCACGCGCGTGTCTGGCGTGATCCTGGTGCGCTGGCTGAACGTCGCGCCATCGGCGAGCGTGCCGCGGACGCGCGCGAGTCCATTGGGAGAAATCGTGAGCCATGCGGTGCCTTCAAGATTCACGGGACCATTTGTGCCGAGAGTGAGCGCGTAGGTGCCGGCGAGATCGCTATTATTCGTCGGCGAGATCGCGCGGTAGAGCAGAAGCGACGGAAATTTGTTGCCATCCGTGAGCGTGCCGGTGATGCGCAGCTCATCAGACTCGAGTTGCAACGAACCGGTTAACGTGCCGCGTCGCATCGTGAGTGGCGCGTAACCGAAGCGATCGAATTGCCCCGCGATCAACTGCCGCATGCCGCCGAGCACCGCCACGCCGCGATACGCGCCGCTCTTCGACAAACGCAGGCTCAGCGTGCCCGAAGCCGTGTGGTTAATCGTTTGCTCGTCGAGGAGAAGCCCCTGATACGCACCGGCGAATGAGTTGAAGTCGAGCGCTGTAATTCCTTCGAACAACGCTGTCAGCTCGGTGTTCGCATTCATCGCTAGCAACAACGGATTGTTGGTTGAAACCGTCGCACCGACCCAATGCGCAAAATGAAAGCCATGTTCCGGCACGGCGGCGAGAGCCACGACCGTGTTCGCGGAGTAAGTGCCGCTCGAGTCAGCGGCAGGAGTGATCAGAATGCGACCGCTGTCCGGCGGCGTAATGTTCACCGTGAGACGAAATCGCGGCGGAACGAAAGGAACGAAGTTCCCGATGACGGTTTTGTCCGCGTCAATCGTGAGCGTCACGCGATTCGACGTGCTGGTCACGCCGCCGCTCCAGTTTGAAAACTCGAAGTCGTTCGCCGCGGAGGCGGTTAGCGTCACGACACTATTCGATTCGTAGCCGCCATCGGGTTGTGGAGGTTCGACGGCGACTGCGCCGGCGTTCGTCGGCGAAACCAGCAATGTGAGCGAGTATCTTGGCAACGCCGCGGTGCGTTGCGTCACCGTGATGCTGACAGGCGATGATGTGCCGGTCGCGAGACGGCTATCGGTGGTGATCGCCGTCAGCAGATAGTTGCCGGCCGCGAGTGATTGGACGCTCGCTGTGAAATTTGGGGGCGATGCCGCGCCGACCGAAGCGCCGTTGACGAAGAACTCGACGTTGGTCACAGAGCCATCCGAGTCCTGGGCATTTGCGGTGATTTGAAATGTCGCCGGCGCACCGAAAGTCGCGCCGTCCTGCGGTGTGGTGATGGTGACGGTTGGAGCAACATTGGGCGGTGATGCGACGACGACGAGACCGGTCATCGTCTGGAACGGCGGACGGAAATGAGGAATGCAGTAGTAAGCGAACGAGCCGGGCTGAGTGAAAGTCCATTCGCAGCGGTCGAGCAAGGCTGTGCCGCAGAAGGCCTCGCCGTTATTCGTGGGAGTGACGGAGTGCTGAACAACTCCGGCGTTCATCCAAATAATCGTGTCGCCGACAAGAATGTTTGTGACCGCGGGCAAAAACCTGTTCCCAGCCGTCATGCTGACGATGTGTGTGGCCGCCTGCGAAACCGAGACGAGCGCCGCCGCGGCCACGCACATGAATATCAGATACAAACACAACTTCTTCATACACGACGCCGAGGGACAGAAACTGTTGGATGCCGTTCAATCTGAACCATCTGTAGAGGCTGTCGCGATGTGAGCCTATACGGGATTCCCCGGTGAACACTAGCTGGGACTACGTTTGCGAAGTTGTAGTTTTGCCGACGGCTTAACGGCCTGCTTCGAATTGACGGACCATGCTGGAATTCTGTTTACTCTGGTCAGTCACCGTTGGTGTGCAAACGGGGACGCATGTATGTCTGCTCATTATCGCGTTAAAGAACATCGGAGCTGGTTCACACCCCAGCGGCGTTTGCTTGGGATCTGGTTACAGTTGGCTCCTCCACAGCCAAGCATGGAGGCTGCAAGTCAGATCATCCGTGAACGTCTTCGCGCCAAACAACAGTCTCTATCCCGGAAAGTCGCTTAGCCCGTAGCTCCAAGAAAAGACCCGCCAGTCTCACGACACAGCGGGTCTCATTCGTTCGGGGTTTAAAGACCGTTAAAACTTTCCGCCATAGACAGCGTTCTTTCCCAGAAGCTGTTCGATCCGAATCAACTGGTTGTACTTGGCCACGCGATCGGTGCGGCTTAACGATCCCGTCTTGATCTGCCCGGCGTTCGTCGCCACTGCGATGTCGGCAATCGTGGCGTCCTCCGTTTCACCCGAGCGATGGCTGATGACAGCGGTGTAGTTGTTGTCCTGCGCGAGTTCGACGGCATCGAGCGTCTCGGTGAGCGAACCGATTTGGTTCACCTTCACGAGGATCGAGTTCGCGGTGCCGGTCTCGATGCCCTTGCGGAGAAACTTCACGTTCGTGACGAATAGATCATCACCCACGAGTTGCACCTTGTCGCCGAGCTTGGTGGTAAGCGTCTTCCAGGTTTCCCAATCATTCTCCGCGCAGCCATCCTCGATGCTGATGATCGGATATTGCGCCGTAAGATCAGCGTAGAACGCGACGAGTTCCGCGCCGCTCAGCTTGCGGCCCGTGCTCTTCTTGAAGACGTAATGCTTCTTCTCCTTGTCGTAGAACTCGGACGACGCGCAATCAAGCGCGAGGAAAATTTGTTTGCCGGCCTTATAGCCCGCGTCCTTCGTCGCTTGAAGAATCACCTCGATCGCTGCTTCAGCGCTGTCGAGCTTTGGTGCGAATCCGCCTTCATCGCCGACGGCAGTGCTCAGGCCCTTCTTCTTCAATACGCTCTTGAGCGAATGAAAGATTTCCGTGATCGCCTGCAATCCATCGCTGAACGTGTCGAACCCTTTCGGCACGATCATGAATTCCTGGAAGTCGATCGGCGCATCTGAGTGCGCGCCGCCGTTGATGACGTTCGCCATCGGGACGGGAAGCACTTTGGCGTTTGGTCCACCGAGATATTTAAAGAGCGGGAATCCGATCGCCTCTGCTGCGGCTTTCGCGTTCGCGAGCGAAACCGCGAGGATGGCGTTGGCGCCGAGCTTTGACTTCGTCTCCGTGCCATCAAGGTCGATCATGATGCGATCGACGGTGAGTTGATCGAACGCGTCCACGCCCTGGAGCTCGGGAAGGATTTTCTCAGTAACGTTCAGGACAGCTTTGGAAACGCCCTTGCCGAGGTAGCGTTTCTTGTCCTGGTCGCGCAGTTCGAGCGCCTCGTGCTCGCCTGTGCTGGCGCCGGAAGGAACGGCCGCACGTCCGATCGCGCCGCCCGAAAGGTGGACATCAACTTCCACGGTGGGATTTCCGCGTGAATCAAGGATTTCGCGGGCCTGGATATCGACAATGGTGCTCATGAGTTCAAGTTCAGTTCAGGTTCAGTTGCATCTCGTCTCCGAAATGGGCGCGCATCTTCGGAAACGGTGGGAAGTGAGTCAAGAAACGGAAGTGCCACGGACCGCTTGTAATTTGCGAATCGCTCCCCGCGCATTAACAGCGCGTCAGCGGAGAAATTCGCTTGAGACTTTTTCTGCTTTAATGCCTCTTGTGCGTTTCTCGAAATCGAGATTTGCGCGACATGAAACATCTGTTGTCACTGGAATCGCTCCCGCGTGCGGACATCGACGTGATCCTCGAAAACTCGAAGGTCATCAAGGCGCAGCGCGGCGACAGCCAGCACAAGCCGCTCGCCGGCCAGGTCTGGGCGCTGATCTTCTCCAAGTCATCTACGCGCACGCGTGTATCGTTCGAAGTCGGCGTGCGCGAGCTCGGCGGGCAGGTGATGTTCCTCAACTCGAACGATATTCAACTCGGACGCGGCGAACCGATCAAAGACACCGCACGTGTGCTCGGACGTATGATTCATGGCGCCATCATCCGCACGTTTGCGCAGAGCGATGTGGAGGAATTCGCGCGTTACTCGAACATTCCGACCGTCAACGCCCTGACCGACGAAGAACATCCGTGCCAGATTCTCACCGACATTTTCACGTTCCAGGAACGGCGCGGCCCGATTCAGGGGAAGGTTGTCACGTTCATCGGTGACGGCGCGTGCAATGTTCCTGCGTCGTGGATTTTCGCAGCGGCGAAGCTGGGGTTTGAATTGCGCATCGCGGCGCCGAAAAATTTCCGGCCTTCGATCGACTTGCTCAAACGAGTCGCCACCAACATTTCCGAGCTTCACGTGGGTGGGGATGCGATCCTGCGAGTTCACACGGCAAACGGCGGACGCATCGTCTGCACGAGTGATGTGAAGGAAGCGGCGACGGGCGCCGACCTGCTCTACTCCGACGTCTGGGTGTCGATGGGCAAGGAAGCGGAAGCCGCGCAACGCATCCAGGAACTCAGCGGCTATCAGATCAATCGCGAAGTGCGCACCGCGGCGAAACCAGATGCGCTGGTGATGCATTGCCTGCCGGCTTATCGGGGCAAAGAGATCGATGACGAAACGTTCGAGGCGAATGCCAAGACGATTTTCGACCAGGCCGAGAATCGCCTGCACACGCAGAAGGCGATCTTGAGCTGGATGGTGACGAAGTCAGCGGTGCCAGCGTCAGCTTAGAGAGTAGTTGCTAAAAGTTTCCTTTGCGTTACTTGAGCGGTTCTGCGTCGCGTTTCCCTCACCCCGGCCTTCTCCCTCGGAGAGAGGGCCGGGGTGAGGGGGGAACAGATCTCCAAACTCGCGAAACGGAAAATTACTTTCGACAAACGCTAAAGCGTCCCGCGCCGATTGCGGAAGTACGCTAAGCTCGCGATCGCTCGGCGAGTGACGGCCAGAAGTTCCTCGTGCGCCGGAGAGTCAATGTGGGTGGCGCGAACCGCGGTTTCGAAATCGCGCCGCACCTCATCGACACGATTGCGCACGGCTTCTGAGTTAAAACCATGCCCATCCTGATCGATGTGATCTGGCGTTTCGTGCGAGTCGTGCAGCCAAGCGCGCACCGCCGACCGCGCGAAGAATACCAACGCGGTACTGAGGGTCACCGCGACCGAGAAAAGCTGGAGGTCTGGCTGCATGGCTCGTGAGTATGATGGCCCAGGAGCCATTTATTCCAAATCATGACGGCAGCACAACGACTCATTGAAGCAACACCACGCGGTAAAACCGTTGCGGGAATCCCGCAATGTTGTCGGTCAATGTCGTCACGCCGTTGGTCGCGACACGGTTGGCCAGCGGCAGCCACGTCGGATTCCCCAAGGTAAACTTGTAGTCCACGCGATAGATGCGGCCGGGAGCGGAGGTGAACCCGAGGATCACCTGGTTCGTGTTGAGATAAATGAGGGTCTCAATGATCGGCGCGGGCAACGCGTCGAGCTTGTTCGCCGCGCGCGGGGTCCAGTTGGTCATCCGGTAAACGGCGTTCGTGTTGCCGTCCGGAAAGAGACCCTGACTGACATTCTGGAATTGTCCGGGAAAGGTGAAGCCGTGCTGCCGTGTTCCATCGGGTGCGAACAAACCGAGGTCCTCACCACCTGTACTCAACTTGAAAGCCGCGTGCAGATGACCGTTGCTGTCGAAGCCGTTCTGGGTCGCTTCGTCATCGGCCCACACCAGGAGAAACCCCTTGGCTGGAATGATGGTGTTGGCAGGGATTGTCCACGTCGTGGGCTGTAGCAACGTGTCGGTCAGGTAATAGCCGGACAGGTTCACGGGTGCGTTGTTGGGATTGTAGAGCTCGAACCAATCCTGAAATTGCGTGTCGAGTGGATCTGCAACGCCGCCGGGACCGGCATTGTCGGCCATCCATTCATTGATGACCACCGGGAGCAAAGCGGGAACCGACAAGTTCGTGATCACGATCGAGTCCGCCACGTTAGTGAGTCTGTTGCCTCGCCCATCGTAAGCTTGCGCGCTCACCAGATTGGTGTTTCCGGGGAGAGGCAACGTGAGCGTCCAGTTCGTCAGGCTCGTCCACGTGAGCGTGTAACGAATGCCGTTCACTTCGATGTCGCGCACGTTCATGGCCGCTGTTCCGTTCAGCGCGATAGTATTGCTGCTGGTCGCGAAATTGTTGCCGCCGTTATTGGCAATGGCAAATGGAGTGGCGAGAGGCATCTGTGTACGGACAAATGCAGCGCGTTGCGCGAGGTAATCAACCGCAGGCTGCCAGTTTTGTCCCACCATGCCGGCGTAATGGCTCGCCCATCGGGAGAGATATGCGGAGTCACCGGTGATGCTGGCGAGATCGTAGAGGTGATTGTAGTAGCGCCGATTGTTATCAGGATTGGCAAACAGCTTCGTCGTGTTCGGCGAGCCCGTCCCGGGAAATCCGGCCGTTGCGGCAGCGGTGAACGAGAAATCCATGTCCCACAGCAATGCCATCGCCTTCTGGTCCTGCGGACGGATGTACATCACGAGGTTGTGTGAATTGCCGTACGTGTAAATGTCGGTCCCGCCGATCAGCGTGATGTAAGCGACGGCCCGCATCCATTCATCGACATCCATGACCTGGCGAATCTGCGTGTCGAAATTGGTGCCGGTGAGCGACATCACGCGCGCGAAATTCATCATCGGCCCGTAGTCATCACGCGAGACGTGATTGTCTTTCAGGTAAACATGCCGGTACGCCTCCTGGTCTGGCCCAAGGTCTTTGATGTCAGTTCCGATAACGCCATCCGGTTGCGGCAGTTTCGGCGCCTGCGGGTCCCCGGCAACGGCGGTGGTCGTAGGATAATAAATCAATTCGAGTTTGTACATCTCGCCATCGCCACCATTTTCAAACGCGGTATCCAGAAATTCATCACCGTATTTCGCGAGAATCAGGATGGCGGTGCCGTCTTCGGAACTGCGCGGGGTGAAGACTTGAGCGAGATCATCATACATGCCCGGTAAGCCGCCGGCTTTGTTCACGGCATGCTTCAGGAGGATTTCGTTTTGTCTGCCCCCGGGGTTCGCGCCCGTGTAGCCGCCGGAGCGATCGATCGTGAAGTTCTGTTCCACGCCCCGCAAAAGGTGATCGGCAGGCAGGCTCACCGTGAAGCCCACGCGCGCAGAGTCATTGCGACCGCGCTCGCTCGCCTGCAAATGTAACGTCGTGTCGTAAAACACTTCTCGATCGTTATAGACCACGGTGCAACCCCAAGGCTCGTTGCTCATCACGTTCGTGGACGCGTGAAGCTGGTTCACGTCCGCAGCGGTCATGAGCAGGCGAATGTTCTGCAGCCGCGCTGAAAGTGCGGCGCCGGTGGAAACCTTGTAGAGCGCGCGGGAGTTCGTTCCGCCCGCGGGATACATGGCAACTGCGCCGAGTCCGTCCGTGGCGCTGAAGTAAAACTGTACGAGAGCGCCCGCGGTTTGCGGCGGAATCGTCCCGATGAGCCTGCGCGCGAGCGGCGTGTTGGAAATCGTAACCACCGAATTCTGCCACGTGCCGCCGTTCACTGAGTAGAAGAGGGTCGCGGAATTCACATTGTCAGGATCTGTTGCGTCAACGGACACGACCGCCGATTGACTGTTGAGCGGAACGATCGGTTCGTGGCGCAGTTTGGCGAACGTGGGTCCGGCATTCGCAACAGCGCGCGAATTCACCGCACCGGGCGTGCCTTGCGATTCAGGAACGACGAGGTCGGTCGTGCGGGCGAGGCGATTGAAGTACAGCCGCGTGTTCAACTTGCTGGAGCCGGCGATCCATCGCGCGCGGAACGAGATTTCGTATTCGGTTCCGTTCACGATGGTGAGATTGTTCGTGTAGGTCGTGTTCGCCTGGTTGTGCCGATGCTCGGTATCGCCAGTGGCAACGAGTCGCAGGATGTGATTGGCGGGATTGCCGGGTTCCTCGATTACCTGGCTAAGCCGATGATTGCCGATTGTGCGCCACGTGCTGGAACCGTTCTCGAACTTGCCGTTTTGAAGCAATTGCCGGCGGATGCCAGTAGGCGCTTCGAGCACGCTGACATCGTCGAGCCATACTTCACCCTCACCGAGAAGTCCCATCACAAACTCATTCCACTGCGTGGGACTTGCGGCGGGTTCGACTGTGGCGATGCCGCGATAAAGATAAGTGTTCCAGGTGGATTCACCGCTGTGATCGCTCGCTGCCCATGCCTCCGGACGTGAGTTGTCCGCGCGCGCATCGCGGAGTTCGAGACTGGAACCGAAACCATTCGCATGACCGGGCCACGGGCGATCATCGTGATATTCAACTTCGTCGGCCGGGTTGCCCGCGGCGTCCTTCAGAAGAATGCGATCACTGCTCCCGGAAAGATTTCCCGCGATCGGACCGAGCACCGTCGCGGCGGGATACTTCGCCTGGATGAGTGGAACGTCATCCGCGATGACGAGATAACCGCCGGCGGGAATCGTTGTGTTCGTCGGAAAACTAAAATCAATGCCGCCGGCCAGCGTCCATCCGGTGACATCCACTGCATTGCCGCCGCGATTGAACAATTCGATCCATTTTTCAGTCGAGTCGCGGACGGGCAGGGGAGGCGCGACAAATCCGCTCGCGATCAACTCCGCGCCAAAC
>DATHEW010000578.1:0-8859 GCA_035318425.1 Candidatus Acidiferrum sp.
CCCGGTGAACAGCGGCGGCTTTGCAGGAACACCACTTACGCTCGCTGCTTACAACGGATTTCGCGGCGTTGCCGAGGTGTTGCTAACCAATAAGGCTGACGTCAATCAGGAAAGCCGATCTGGCAACACTCCACTGAGCGCGGCTATTTCGAAAGGCTACAAGGCGATGGTGGAACTGCTTCTGCAACACGGAGCGGAAGTCAATCGGGAGCAAGGAGTGACTTCACCTCTTCACACGGCTTCGTTCAATGGCGAGCGCGAGATCATGGTGCTGCTGCTGTCGCACAAGGCGAATGTGAATAGTGTGGATTCCCAAGGCCGCACGCCGTTGATCGTAGCTGCGGAGGTGGGCTCGCTGACGGCCGCTCAGGTTTTGCTCGATCACAAAGCTGATCCGAACGCCGCCGAAAAGCTGAGGCTGACCGCGCTGCATTGGGCCGCCTGCAAAGGGAACAAGGAAATGACGGACTTGCTGCTCGCGCGCGGCGCTGATCCAGGAATGAAGGCTGCGAACGTCGGAACTGGGACCAGCAGCGAGCGCACACAATGCTTCGGTGCCGGTGGAATGACGCCGCTTCATGTGGCTGTGACGCGCGATGCAGCCTCCGTCGTCCAGTCGTTGCTTCAACACAAAGCGGACGTGAACGTACGGAATGCATCCGGATCGACACCGTTGCTGCTGGCCGATGATCTGGAGGTGATGAAGCTGTTGATCGCCAGTGGTGCTGATGTGAACGCCGCGCCAGACGGCGGGAACGCCACGGCGCTGTATTTGGCGGTGTACCGGAAGGGGGCGGAGGCCGTCGAACTGCTGCTCACGAATGGCGCCAACCCAAACTTCTCGGGACCACAAGGCTCACCCTTGCAACTGGTCGATCTGTTGTTCAATAACGACAGAGACCTTGCGAAGAAACGGGCGATCCGAGCCCTATTGGAGAAGCACGGAGCGAACGAACATTTCGATCGACTGGGCGGACTCAGGGCGTGGAGCGCGGGCAGACCGGGAAAGACAGAGGAAGGCCGCACGGGAATGTTCTTTCGCCGCGCCACGAATGACTGGAACCGTTACACGCTGTTCGAGTTGCTCGCGTCGTCGTTCAGCATCTTCCAGTTCCCGGATTGGACCAACGCACGCATCAGTAGCGTGAAAGGAAAAGAGTTGGTCACAACTCGCGTGGATCTCGCCTCGATGTTCAACGGCCCTTGCACGAACGATTTTTTCCTCGAATGGGGCGACATGCTCGAGGTGCCCGTTCTCGATCACAAGCTGGGCGAAACTTCACCGGAGTTGCCCGAGTCAGTGCGGGCGTGGTTGCGCAACTGTCTCGCGCGGGAAGTGCGCCTGGTCGTGAAGCAGGAGACCAATGTGTTCAGGTTGATTCCGTATGTTCCCCAGCCGTCTGTGAGAGTGAACCCACTCCGTCCTACGAGAAATGAGCAACCGGCGGACACGCAAGCGACCGCCGCGATCAAAACTCTCGCTTCGTTTCGTCTGAATGTAGTGGTGCTTGCCGCCAACGTGCTACGCGCATCGTCGGACGTGACGCGTGTTCGAGTGCGGCGCCCGGCGTCCACCGCGGCACCGGCACAGGAATGGGTCATCGATCTGACCAACATCGTCCCGGATAGTGTGCAGAACGGTCCTGTGCCGGGCGGCAAGCTCGCCGTGGACTTTGACCTCTGGCTCCGCGATGGAGACGTGATCGATATCCCGGAGAAGCAGTGAGCTATCGCTTCTGGAATGGTTGTCGGAAGTTACTTTCAACCATTCTAAACGCTCGGAGGTGGAAGCAAAGGCGCGGTGGCCACCGGTGCGGATGAGAGATGCCACCGGTTTTGGCATGGTCCGACCTGCGGACCTGATCACCGATTAAACGACTTTGAAATGTCTTCGTTCGCGATCGACACGACTTTCTTCTCGTGCTTCGAGTTCGCGATCAGCTCCTGCAATTTCACTTCGAACGCGCACGCATCCATTGGCAGCCTCACTGGCATGTCGAGCAATGAAGAGTATAGCAGCACATTCGCGAGTTCCACTGAACCCATGCCTTGTTCGCCAGGCGCGATCAGCAGCGTGCTATCGAGAATCGCATCCACGAAATTCTGTACCAGCGTCGCGTGCGCCTTCGGAGCGTTGTCGAATGGGATCTCCACATTCCACACCTCGGGCTTGGCAAAACCGCTCTTCGCCGCCTTGCTGAACTCGATCATGTCCGCGTCGTTGCGAGTGAAGCTCAGCTTGTTGTTCTCCAACACCAGCTTGCCGCGTGTGCCGACAATCTCGAAACGATTCGTCCCCGGCGATTCGCCGGTGGACGTGATGAATGCACCTGTCGCACCGTTCGCCCACTCGAGATAAGCGGTCACGTTGTCCTCGACTTCGATGTTGTGAAAACGTCCGAGCTGGCAAAATCCGCGGACGCGCGAAGGCATCCCAACCAGCCACTGCAACATGTCGAGCTGGTGCAGGCACTGGTTCAACAACACGCCGCCGCCCTCACCTTTCCAAGTCGCGCGCCAGCCGCCGCTCGCGTAATACGCCTCCGTGCGAAACCAATCCGTGATGATCCAATTGATGCGCACAATCGCACCGAGTTCGCCGGATTGAATGAGCTTCTGGATTTTCGTGTAGCGCGGCTCTACGCGCATCTGGAACATCCCGGCGAAAAGTTGCTTCGGATGTTTCTTCGCACACGCGATCAATCGCTCCGCGTCCGCCTTGTGCGCCGAGATTGGCTTCTCGACCATGATGTGCAAACCCGCTTCCAATCCCGCAATGCCCAGCGTGGTGTGCTGAAAATGCGGCGTGGCGATGATGATGGCGTCGCACGTGCCCGAGCGGATCATCTCTTCGGCATCATTGAAAAGCTTCGGCACCTTGCCGCGATACAACTCCAGTTCCGTTGGAACCACGCTGCAAACCGCCGCGAGTTCGCATCGGGAAATTTTCCCATCAAGAAGATAGCCGGCGTGGTGCTTGCCGATGTTGCCGAGACCAATAATGCCGAGACGCACTTTGTTCATGAGAGCGCGAGCGTAAGGAACAGGCAACGCAGCGCAAAGCCGATTTGCTGTGAGCCGTCGCAGTTGCCATTTGGACTGCGCTGGCAGAGCGCAGACCGACATGTGTGCCGCCACGCTTCACAACTCCCGGCAATACGTCGCGTCACATCGCGGGGCCATGGGATGCTCGGGCGTGTAGCGTCGAAAGCCGTTCCGTTCGTAGAGAGTGATCGCATCGCGCAGCGCCGCCGCTGTCTCCAGCGTCACGCGCGAGAAGCCAAGCGTTCGAGCACGGTGGAGCGCGTGATCAAGGAGACGGCGTCCCCAGCCGAAGCCGCGTGCGTGAGGCGCCAAGTACATTTTGCGCAGCTCACATTCACTCGCAGAGATGCGTCGCAACCCCACCGAGCCGACGATTTCTTCACCTTCATTCACGAGCACATCGAAGAAGCCGCCGAAGTAAAAAGTCTCAAGATTTCGCAGGTCGGTATCTGTGCCATCGGGATCGGCTACAAGGCCGTGTTCGGCGAGTACACCGAAAACAAGTCGTTCCACAGCAGGCCCATCGTCATTCCTCGCGGCGCGAAGGTGCAGGTTCATTTACTCCGCCATCGCGGTTTCGCGCTCTTTCTTTTCCCACGCGCGCTTCTTCGGCTCGGGCACGCTCGTATCCACCTTGGCGTAAAAAGTTTCTTCGCCGAGCAGTTCATCCATCGCCCTCTGCAGATCGCGGGATGGCGACACAAAATATTTATCGTGCGCCTCGATGTAGATCAGCGCGTTGTCCTTCGGATGCCGGATGCGCAGGAACAACGGGCATTTCCCCGGATGCTGCTGCACGAGCGTGAAGATTTCCCTGAGCTTTTCTTCTGTGAGATGAACGGCGCTCACGTGCAGATGAACTTGTTTCGTATATTTCTTCGGCGCGTCCTCCAATGGCATCAGCTCGACCGGGAAAATCTTCGGTCGCTCTTCATCATTGTTCACTTCGCCTACGACGAGCAGCGCTTTGTTCGCCTCGAGCAGGAGGCGGTATTTGTCGTAGTTCTCGTTCATGCACAGCATGGTGAACGAGCCTTCCAAATCTTCGAGCGTCACCATCGCGTAAGGCTTGCCACTCTTCTTCGACATGCCTTGTTGCACACCGCTAATGATGCCGCCGATGCGCGTCATCGTCCGTGGGGCAAGTGCGCTGGCGGTCTTCGAATTATGCAGGGTGAATTTCTCCAACAGGGTGGCAAACGGCGTCAACGGATGGCCCGTGATGTAGAAGCCAAGCAATTCCTTTTCGTGCGAGAGTAATTCGTTCTGTGGCCATTCGGGCACGCGCAACAGACCATCATCTTTGACTTCGGCTTTCTCCTCCAACATGCCGAAGAGCGAGCTTTGTCCTTTGGCTTTGTCCGCCGCGGCGCTGGAAGCCCGCCCCACTACACGATCGATGGAGGCGAATAGCGTCGAGCGCGTTTCTCCAAAGCAATCGCACGCGCCAGATTTAATGAGGGATTCAATTCCCTTCTTGTTCACGGCGCGAAGATCGACGCGCTCAAGCATGTTCAGGAATGAAGTGAACGGGCCGCCATCGCCCCGGGCTTTCAGAATATTTTCCACCGCCGATTCCCCCACACCTTTGATGGCAGCCAGGCCGAAACGAATGACTTTCCCGCCACGCGCCGGAGCGAAATGCATCTCACCTTCATTCACGTCCGGCTGAAGAACATCCACGCCCATAGCGCGCGCTTCGTTGAGCAGCACAGTCAACTTGTCCGTGCTGTTCATGTCGTTCGTCATCAAGGCGCAGAGGAACTCGACCGGGAAGTTCGCCTTCAGGTACGCCGTCTGATACGCCACGATGGCGTAAGCCGCCGCGTGCGATTTGTTGAAGCCGTAGCCCGCGAATTTCTCCAGCAGGTCGAAAACTTCATTCGCCTTGGACTCGGGAATGTTGTGTTTCTCCTTGCAGCCCTTCACGAAAATGCTGCGATGCTGCGCCATCTCTTCGGCTTTCTTCTTGCCCATCGCGCGACGCAACAAATCCGCACCGCCAAGCGTGTAGCCGCCGAGAATCTGCGCGGCCTGCATCACTTGCTCCTGATAAATGAGCACGCCGTAAGTCTCCTTCGAGATCGGCTCCAGCAATGGATGCGGATACTCGATCTGCACGCGGCCATGACGACGCTCGATGAAATCGGGAATCAGGTCCATCGGCCCCGGCCGATACAGCGAGACAAGCGCGGTGATGTGTTCGACCGAACTGATCTGAAACTTCCGGCACAAGTCGCGCATGCCGCCAGATTCCAACTGGAACACGCCGACGGTGTTTCCCTTGTTGAGAATGTCGTACGTCTTCTGATCATCGAGCGGCAGATCATCGAGCACGATGTTTACTCCTTGGGTGCGCTTGATCATCTCCACGGTGTTGCGCAAAACGGTGAGCGTCTTCAGCCCGAGAAAATCCATCTTCAGCAGACCAAGCTCGCCGACTGGGTTCATGGCGTACTGCGTCACGATCGTGCCGTCTTCGTCCTGCTTGAGCGGGAGCAAATTCACCAGCGGCTCCGGTCCAATGACCACGCCCGCGGCATGCACGGACGAATTGCGCGCGATGTCTTCGAGCACGAACGCCATGTCCACGAGTTCGCGGGTGACCTCCTCGGTGTTGTAAGCCTCTTTGAATTCCGGTGACTGCTTGAGCGCGAGTTCGAGCGACATCTTGAGGTCGGTCGGAATCATCTTCGCCAGCCGATCGCAATCGCCGTAGCTCAGGCCCATCACGCGGCCCACATCGCGCACGACGGACTTCGCGCCCATGGTGCCGAAGGTAATGATCTGTGCCACGGACTCGCGCCCGTACTTTTGCCGGACATATTCGATAACGTCCGCGCGCCGGTCATCCGCGAAGTCGATGTCGATGTCCGGCGGATTAACGCGCTCGGGATTCAGGAATCGTTCGAAGAGGAGTCCGTAACGAATCGGATCCACGTTCGCGATGTCCAGAAGGTAGGTGACAATGGAACCAGCGGCGGAACCGCGCGCCACGCACGCCACGCCGATCTCGCGTCCATACCGAATGAAGTCAGCGCAAATGAGGAAGTACGAAATGAACCCAGTCTTCTCTATGACCGTGAGTTCGGTTTGCAAACGGTCCATGACCACTTTGATTGAGGACGCGACTTCGGGCTGAGTAATCAGTGAGTCAGTATTCAGTGAATCAGTGTTGCTCGCGCTGTTTCCTGACTGATTACTGATCACTGATTCACTGATTACTTTCCCAGTGTAAGTCGGCAGTCGCTCGGGCTTCTCAATGCCTTCGACCACGAACTCCTTTCCCTCCGCCCGTGCCTTGATCGTGTAGCGGCGATACAACCCTTCCGCGATCAAGTGACGTAAGTAACCTTCTCGCGAGAAATGCTCCGGAGGCGCGAACACAGGGTAATGCAACTTCCCGAACTCGATCTCGAGGTTGCACTTCTCCGCGACTTCCAAAGTATTCTGCACCGCGTCGGGCACTTCGGCGAAGAGCGCCTTCATCTCTTCCGCCGAGCGCAGGAAGAATTGTTCGGGCTGATACCGCATCCGCCGCGGATCATCGCGGACGGTTTGCGTGCCGATGCAGATGAGCGCGTCGTGTGCCTGCCAATCTTGCTTTTCGACGTAATGCACATCATTCGTCGCCACGCACTTGAGGCCGAACTCCTTCGCCCATGGGATGAGATGTTTATTCACCTTCGCCTGCTCGGCGATGCCGTGATTCTGGAGTTCGAGATAAAAGTTTTCCGCGCCCAACGTCTGCTTGAACCAGTCGATGCCATCGCGCGCTTTCTTCAGATCATCCGCGGCGATGGCTTGCGGGATTTCGCTGGCGAGACAACCCGAGAGCGCGATCAACCCTTCCTTGTGCTGCGCCAGAATTTCCTTATCGATGCGCGGCTTGTAATAGTAACCCTCGATGTGCGCGTCGGTGACGAGCTTGATCAGGTTCCTGTAGCCCGCTTCGTCTTTCGCGAGCAGGACGAGATGGTTGTAAACATCCCGACCGCCGCTGCTGGATTTCTTCTCCTTACGTGAACCGGGCGCGACGTACACCTCGCATCCAATGATCGGCTTGATCCCGGCCTTGCGCGCCGACTGATAAAAATCAATCGCGCCGAACAAGACTCCGTGGTCCGTGATGGAGAGCGCGGGGAACTTCAGCGCGTGCGCCTTCTCGATGAGCTTGTCCATGCGGCACGCGGCATCGAGCAGCGAATACTCGGTGTGCAGGTGCAAATGAACGAAGTCCGCATGAGACATGGGGAGAATGTCGAATGACGAATTTCGAATGTCGAGAGACGACTATTCACAGCGCAGCGTTTCCTTGCGAATCATCTTCGCAGTGGCCAAAACAGCAGCGTGACACCACGAACTTTTCTCGCCGCTACAGCCATTGCGGCTCTCATGCTTTTGCCGTTCGCACATGCCGCAACTCCGCGGCCGAACATCATCGTCATGCTTGCGGACGACGTGGGTTATTCCGACATCGGTTGCTACGGCGGTGAAATCAAAACTCCGAACCTCGACAAACTCGCCGGGGGTGGCGTTCGTTTTACCCAATTTTACAACACGGCGCGCTGCTGTCCCACGCGCGCATCGCTGCTCAGCGGCTTGTATCCGCACCAGGCCGGCGTGGGTCACATGAATCAGAACGGCGGCGTTGACGGTTATCGCGGTGAACTGAATCGGCGCTGCGTGACAATCGCGGAAGTCCTGCGAGGCGCCGGTTACGCGACGATGATGACGGGCAAGTGGCATGTGACCGGAAGCACCAACATGAAAGTGGACGCGTCGCGAAACAGTTGGCCGCTCCAGCGTGGGTTCGATCGCTTCTACGGAACCATCACCGGCGCAGGAAATTACTTTGATCCGTCATTTCTCACGCGCGACAATGACAACTTCACGAAGTTCACCGACCGCGAATATCAGCCCGAGAGCTATTACTACACCGACGCTCTGGCGGACAACTCGGTGCGGTTCATTCGCGAACATCGCGAGCGCACGCCGGAGAAACCGTTCTTCCTCTATCTCGCCTTCACCGCCGCTCACTGGCCGCTGCACGCGCGAGAGGAAGACATGGCGAAGTATCGCGGCAAGTACGACGGCGGCTACGAACCGATTCGGCGCGCGCGCCTGGAGCGAATGAAAGACATGGGATTGATCGATCCCAAATGGACGCCTGCTCCGCTCAAGGGCGATTGGGCCAGCGTTTCGAACAAGGCATGGGAAGCGCGCTGCATGGAAGTTTACGCGGCGCAACTCGACCGCATGGACCAGGGCATCGGAAAGGTTGTTGCCGAATTGCAGCGCAGCGGTGCGCTCGACAACACGTTGATCTTCTACATGCAGGACAATGGCGGCTGCGCGGAAAACATCGGGCGCGATCGACCGGCACGTCCACCCACGCGAGGTGGAACCAATTCCAATTCGTTCGTTTTCACGAATCATCGCGTGCCGCACTTGCGCGACGGACGCCCGTATCGTGTCGGTCCTGATGCGATGCCGGGGCCGGAGGATACTTACATTTCGTATGGGGAAGGCTGGGCAAACGTTAGCGACACGCCGTTCCGTGAATACAAACATTGGGTTCACGAAGGTGGAATCAGCACGCCGCTGATCGTTCATTGGCCGCGCGGCATCGAACGCTCGCGTCGTGGAAAGCTCGAAACGCAGCCGGGGCATCTCATCGATATCATGGCGACCTGCGTGGAGGTGGCGGGCGCGAAGTATCCCACAAGCGCACACGGCAATGAGATCAAGCCGATGGAAGGCACGAGCCTCGCGCCCGCGTTCCGAGGCAAATCCCTCGCGCGCCGCCAGCCC
>DATHEW010000579.1:0-10815 GCA_035318425.1 Candidatus Acidiferrum sp.
GGTTCGCGGTAAAGCACGTGAGCGTTTGCTCGTCCCGTTCACTCGCTCACGCCGCTGCGGAGCGACTGGTTTTGCACGAATCCGTGGAACGGGAAGTGGCGGGTTCGTAGCAACTCGCGCCAATTTCGTGACGCAGGCCACGCCCCAGGCGAGTGAAGAACCCGCTTGCACAAAAAAAACTTCATACAAAACTGCCCCGAGCCGGTGTCTATCCGGTGAATCTGTGGACGACCAGGATTGGCAACATCGCCTCTATCGTGAGAAGGCCGCGGAGCTTTTGCTCTACGGGCGCGCGTTGGGCTTGGGCCATTCTGAGGCGGAAGATGTTCTGCAGGAGACTTTTCTCGCGTTGCTGAAGTTGGCGCACGAGCCGGACAACCCAGCGCATTATTGCGTGCGGGGTTTCCGCAACAAGGCGCTGAACTACAAGCGCGGCTGGCTGCGGCGGCTCACGCGCGAGTTTGAATCACATCGCTGGTTCGAACACGCGAATGAAGAGTCGCCGGCCGAGCTTGCCGCCACGCGTTGTCTTGAACGGCTGCCTGCGGAACAGCGCGAGGTCATCGTGCTGAAGATCTGGCACGAGCTGACGTTCGAGGAGATCGCGGCGCTCCAGGAGATTTCGCCGAACACAGCGGCCGGGCGCTATCGCTACGGTCTGCAAAAGCTCAGGGATTGTTTGAAGCACCAGGATTATGAACGAATTGAACTCGCTGGAGGACCAACTCCGCTCGTGGCAGCCACGGGGCCCCTCGCCTCGCGTTGAACAGAATATTTTTGCGGCCGCACGCAAAGCCACTCCCACGCCGGCTGCCATCGCGCGCAGCGTCCACTTACATCTGAGCTGGCAGAGCGGCTGGGCAGCGGGCATGGCGACCTGCTTTGTCCTGGCGTTCACGTTGTTGAACTTAACTCAGTCGGCGGGAATCGCGCGGCTCCCGGGCATGAACGCATCGGCCGTGTTAAGCAACGCGAGCTACGCCTCTTCGTTCGTGGAGCTTGAGCACAACTGCGTCAGTGCGCCGATTTTCGGTTGGACAAGCGTGAGCGAACTCCCTTCAAGTATCCGCTCTTTTGATCTCTTGAACACAAATCACCTTTTGCCCTGATATGGCTTCTGAACCCAGCAAGCAACCCCGGCGCACGGACTCTGCCCCGGCCACGCCAGCACCAGCCAGTTCCGAAGCGGCATCGAAACCGCCAGCAGGAAAAACCCCAGCGCTCTTCCGCCCGATCGATTGGCTCGCCTGCGCGCTGACGACGTTGCTCGTCTTCTGCGGCTACATGTACACGCTCGCACCGGACATGACGCTTCAGGATTCGGGTGAACTCGCCGTGGCTTCCATGTATGCGGGCGTACCGCACCCGCCCGGCTATCCGGTCTGGACGATTTACACGTGGATTTTCACCAAAATCATTCCATTCGGAAACATCGCATGGCGTGTCGGCATCTCGTCGGCCTTTGCCGGTGCACTCACTTGCGGCCTGATCGCACTCATGGTTTCGCGCGGCGGCAGCATGCTCATGGAAAGCATCGCGGAATTCCGAAACATTCCGCGCCGCACTGAGAACGCCATTTGCATCGTGACTGGATTCGTCTCCGGCATGTTGATCGGTTTCAACGGCTTCATGTGGAGCCAATCAATCATCGTGGAGGTTTACGCGCTCACGATGTTGTCGCTCGTCGGCGTGCTGGTTTGTTTGCTGCGTTGGGTTCATGGCCCGCATCAATACCGGTATCTCTATTTCGCGTGGTTCCTCTGCGGCATCTCCTTCAACAATCATCAATCGCTGCTCGTCATCACACTCGCGATGGTGGCGTTGACCGCTCTCGTGCAGGCAAAGGTCGGACGCGAATTCTTCTTCTGGAGCGCCCTGGTGTATCTCGCCGGCGCCTTTCTTCAGCTCAAAGGTGATATTTCGATCCTTCAGGGCAACGGGATGATATTGCTAATTTATCATCTCATCGGACTCGCGCTGATTGGCGGTTGGATTTACCTCTCGGTAAAAACAAAGCTGCAGTTCATCGAGTTCGTCCGAAACTGGATCGTGCTCGGCATCGTGGGCGGGTTCTTCGGAGTAATCGCCTGGATGATGGCGCGCATCGGCAGTGCGGCCGGCGTTCTCTCGCTACTCGTTTTGATCGGTACCGTTGTCGCCTACTGGATGATTCGTCGTCAGACACTTCCCCTCGGACGCCACTGGTCTGCAGCGCTCACGTCGGGCGTGGCCTTCGCGGCAGGCGCGGCTTTTTACCTCTACATGCCGCTCGCCTCGATGACGAATCCGCCACTGAACTGGGGCTATCCGCGCACGGTCGCCGGGTTCGTTCACGCGTTCACACGCGGCCAATACGAGCGCATTCATCCCACCTCGGGCGAAGGCAACAACATCATCACGCAGACGGGGAACTTCGTGAGCCGCTACGCTCAACAGGTTTGGTACATCCTCGTCGAAGGACCGATCGAAGAGTTCAATCTCATCTACACGTTGTTCGCGTTCGTGCCGCTCTTCTTCCTGCGGCGATTGCAGGCGCGAGAGCGAGCGTGGCTGATAGGACTCGTGGCGTTCTACATCGTGTTGGGACCATTCCTCCTCGAACTGTTCAATCCCGCGCCCGACCGTCAAAGTTTGTCGCTCAACAAACCGTTCTTCATCGCGTCGCATGTGATCCTGGCGATGGCGATCGGGTACGGACTCACGCTGCTGATCGCGGAATTGATCACGGCTTACAACCGCTTCCGAGTTCCCGTGTTGATTGCCTTCACCTGCATCGCAGGCTTCGCTGGCTATCACGTCTTTAGCGTTTACGAGGACACGCCGTATAACGTGCTCCGCTGGACTGCGATTGTCGGATTCATCATCGCCTTCCTCGCCGTGCTCTCCATCGTCTTTGCCCGCAACCGCGCTCCTGTCGTGGGTCTGCTCACTGTGTTCGCATTGATGCCGCTGTGGCCAATGTTCGGCCACTGGTCTGAGAACGAGCAGCGCAATCACTTCTACGGTTATTGGTTCGGCCACGACATGTTCACGCCGCCGTTCAAGAACAAGGAAGGCAAACTCGTTTACGACAAGAAGCAGCGCGAAGAAATCATGCAGACACCGGAAGGAAAGGCGCGCACGTATCCCGAGATGACGCGTGACGCCATTCTCTTCGGCGGCACCGACCCGGGACGCTTCTGCCCGACTTACATGATCTTCTGCGAGAGCTTCATTCCCGCGAAGGACAAGCCGCGTGATCCCGATTTCGATCGGCGCGACGTTTACATCATCACGCAGAACGCGCTCGCCGATGGCACTTACCTGCAATACATCCGCGGCCATTACTTCGTCAGCGACGAGCGGCAATACGACACGCCGTTTTTCCAGGAACTCTTCCGCAGCGAGAAGGAACGGCAGAATAATTTCAAAACGAACTTCCTCGCCCGCGCCATCGCGGCGCCGCTGGACAATCTTTTCGCCAACAAGATCGGCATGAGCATCGAGATGGCGCGACGCGAGCGCGGTGTTTATCCGCCCAAGGAAATCTATACCCCTACTCCAGAGGATTCCTCGAAGTGCTTCCAGGAATACATGGCCGACGCCCAGGGGCGCATGGCCAAGGGACAGCTCAAGCCTGGAGAAGACGTGAAAGTGCAGGACGGCAAGGTCCAGGTCTCCGGTCAGGTCGCGGTGATGGCGATCAACGGACTGCTCACGAAAGTCATCTTCGAGAAAAATCCGAACCACGAGTTCTTCGTGGAAGAGAGTTTCCCACTCGACTGGATGTATCCGCACCTGACGCCCTTCGGCATCATCATGAAGATCAATCGCCAGCCATTGCCGGAGCTCACGCAGGACATCGTGTTTCGCGATCATGAGTTTTGGAGCGATTTCTCCACGCGCCTGATCGGTAACTGGATCACGTACGACACGCCGGTATCGAATATTGTTACCTTCGCCGAGCGCAGATATTTGAGGAAAGATTTCAAAGATTTCACCGGCGACCCGCGTTTCGTTCGCGACGACGACGGACAGAAAGCGTTCTCAAAATTGCGCAGTTCCATCGCCGGGCTCTACGCCGAGCGTCTCAGGACTGCGCGTTCGGCGCAGGAATCCGAGCGCATGTTTAAAGAGGCGGAGTTCTCATTCAAGCAGGCTTACGCTTTCTGCCCTTATAGCCCCGAAGCGCTCTATCGCTACGTGAATCTGCTCGCCGGCGTGCGCCGTTTCGACGACGCGCTCATGCTCGCGCAAACCTCATACAAGCTGGATCCGGGAAACTCGCAACTTCTTCGCCTCGTGGAAGAGCTGAAGCGGTTGAAAGACACGGCCAATACATCCGGTGCCCCGGCCGTCAATGCCAGCCTTCAGAAAGCAGAAGCCGATTACGCAGCGAACAAAAGCAACTTCAGCCTCGCCGTCGCTTACGCGCAGGAAGCAGCGAAAGTTGGTGACGTGGGCCGCGTGACCGCTGTCGCCGACGACATCATCGCGAATCCCAACGCCGACGCGACGATGGTCCAGTTCGCGATGCAAATTTTTGCACAGCCGCAAATTCAGAACTTCGCGAAGCTGGAGCAGGCGCTGAAACGCTGGACGAAATTAAGTCCCGGACCGGAATCATGGCTGGATCTTGCGGGCGCCCAAGCGATGCAAAACAAGAACGCCGAGGCAATCACCTCCCTCAAGGAAGTCCTGGCGCTCAACGCCGCACGACGCAAAGCAAACCCGAACGCGAGCAATATCGTGGGATCGATTGAAAGCGACCCGCGTCTCGGTGGCGTGAGAGCGCTTCCTGAATACCGCGCGTTGATGGCGACGAATAAGTAGTCACGCACGGCAGCGTCATCGCTCGACGGGAACACCGTGGTGCACCTCCGAACTGTCGAAAGTCTGGATCGTGGGCGAGGCGGCGATCCACTCTGCCAGTGCCGAAGAAACATTCCGCGCGCCCTCCAACTCCAGCCGCCCTCGTGAATAACGGCGGGGCGATTGCCAAAGTAATTTCCGTTTCGCGAGCTTGGAGCGCTGTTCCCCCTCACCCCGGCCCTTCCCCAAAAGAGAGGGAGAATCGTCCTCTGGCTGTCCGCGTCACGCCGCGCGCTCAAATATCCGCAGAGACGGAATGCGGTGCTCCCTCTCCCTAAGGGAAAGGGCTGGGGTGAGGGGAAACGCGACGCAGGACCGCTCAATTACCGGCTAAGGAATCGGAAGCTACTTTCAGCAACCACTCTATTTCCGTAACTGGAAGAAACTCGCGTTGGCGCTGGTGTCGATGAACAAGGTCAGGCTCTTGAGCAGGCCGTTGTCACTGACGGTCGCGGTGACGGGTGTCCAATCGATCGGTGAGTTCAGGTTGCCGGCGGACTCCAGGTTGAAGCCCGTCGAGGGGCTGGGCCATGAGAGCGTCACTTGATTCGCGCCCTGCCGCGTGATGGTGAGCGTGGGCACCGGTTCGGGTGGAGTGGCGGAGGAACTCCAGGCGAACACGTCGCTGTCGAAGTTGTTGTCGTCGTGCTCCACCAGGTCGGACGCATAGCTGGAAAAGGCAACGGTGATGCCCTGGAAACTGGTGACGGCCTCGTAAGATTCGTCGTTGGCTCCGCCGGTCTGCGCAACGTTTCGGCTCAACAGCTCGGTGCGGTTGGTCGTCAGATCGCGGCGGAAGAGTTGCGAGTAAGTGCCGCCGACGAGACTCGCAGGCGTGCCGAAATCGCCGCTCGTCAAATCGCTTGCGAAGCTGAGGAACGCCACCGAACGCCCGTCTCCTGCGATCACGGGCCCGAATGATTGACTGTTGGCACTGCCCAACCCGGAACAGTCGAGGCTTACAAGGACGGTCGTGCCGGTGACGACATCGCGCACGAACACATCCACGATGCCGCCGTTCTGGTCGTTACTCACGAGATTCGTCGCCGCACTCTCGAAAGCGATGAAGCGTCCATTGGCGCTAATGCTGGCTCCGTAGGAGTCGGAGTTGCCCGGCCCGGAACCGAAACGATTCACGCTGACGAATCGGTTCGTGCCTGCGATGCGGTCGAAGAGGAACACGTCTCTCGAAAAAGTGTTGTCATTGGCGACCACGTCTCTCGCGTAACTGGTGAATGCGACGTAACGCCCGTCGGCGTTGATCGCCGGCTCGACGCTCGAGTCGTTGGCTGAGCCAGTGCCCAGGTGATTCCGGCTGACGAGCGTCGTGGTGCCTGCCTGGAGGTCACGGAGGAAAACATCCGTGGCGCCGTTGGTGTCGTTGGCCACCAGGTCGCTGGCTTCGCTGAGGAACACCACGTAACATCCGTCCGCGCTGATCCTGGCGTTGTAAGAATGGCCGTTGCCTGAGCCGTTGCCTCCGAGTTTTGCGCTCACCAACACAGTGGTTTGCGACGCGACGTCGCGCACAAACACGTCGCTTGCGAAATTCACATCAGGTTCTGTGACGAGATCGGTGCCGAAGCTGGTGAAAGCGATGACGTTGCCGTTGCTGCTGACGGTCGCATCATACGCGCTGCTGGAACTCAGATTCCCATCTGGGCGGACACTCACTGCCTGATTCGTGTTGAGCGTTCCAATGTGGACGTACAGGATCGAATAACTGCGGAAAACGATGTTGCTCCCGTTGCCGCTGATCTTGGGCGAGTAGCCATAGATCACTTGATCCCGTGAGATCAATCGTGTCGTGCCCGCCACCAAATCACGCACGAAGACATCCATATCGAAATTGTCGTCACCCGGGACCAGATCACTAGCGTCGCTCTGAAATGCCACAAACCGTCCGTCGGCACTCACGCTTGGGTCGCTCGAATACGCGCCGGCGTAAACGCCATCGTCATCCGTGATCGTCAGCGTGGCATCGATATTGGGGCAAAGCACGGTCGCGCCACCGCCGCCCGTGGCGTTGAAGAGACGCAACCCCAGGATTTCGTTGCACTCGGAATTGGTGTCGTTGCTCAACGGCACCGTGAACTGACGCGTGGTGACACCGGCGGCAAACGACAGCGTGCCGCTCGCAGCCGTGTAGTCGCTGCCCGCCAATGCGGTGCCGTTGGTCGTGGTGTATTGCACCGAGAGCGCGCCGGCTGAACCGCCGGTGCGAATCACGGTGATGCTTGCCGTCCCGGTGCCTTCGCTCGCGGTAAAGTTCGACAGCTCGAATTGCAGCAAGCCCGCGCCTGGGAGTACCGTGGTCGTGTTGTCAGTGGCATTGTTGCCGGAGTTGGGATCGAACACTCCGCCGCTGGTGCTCGCGCCACTGAACAGCGGGTCATTGTGGCTGGCAACACCCGTCACCGTCAGGGTGGCCGACGCGTTGACTGGCAGAAATCCGAGAGCGCCTTGGAAAAAGTTGTTCCGAATGGTCAGCGCGCCTTGCGACAACACGGCGGATTGGACGCAAAACGTATCGTCCACCGAGAAGTACAGATTCGCCGCCGGAGCCGGGTCGGGGCCGAGATTGATGGCGGTGATGGTAAACGTGAGCGTCTGGCCCGCGCCGACGGGATCAGGGTTGGCGCTGATGGCGATGACCATGTCGGCCACGCCGGCCTGCGTGACCTCGGTGTCAACATTGTTCTCCGGCGTGTGATCAAACTGCGCCGAGACGACGCTCACCGAATTTGTGATGAAGCCGAACGCAGTCGGCCGGACAGTGATAGTCACGTCCGCGATTCCCGCGCGAGCGATGCCGCCCAGGTTGCACGTCACGACGCCCGCCGCAAAATTGCACGCGCCTTGAGTTGCGACGGCGGACACGAAGTTCACGCCTGCCGGGAGCACGTCGGACACGACAACGTCGGTTGCGCTCGTCGGGCCGTTGTTCCGCACGGTGACGGTGTAAATCAGATTGGACGCAAGCGGCGCAGGGTCATGCGAATCGACCATCGTGACCGCCATGTCCACCGAGTCCACCGGAATGACCTTCACGCACCGCGAGAACTCGCTCGTGCTGCCGTTGGTATCCGTGGCCGTGGCCGTGATGAAATGGCCAAACGTAATGGGAGACGGATGGACGAAAGTAAATCCGGCGTTGCCACTGCCATCGGTGGTCACGTTGAGAAAGCCTAGATAAGTTTGTCCCTCGCCGAAGAGGCCGGAATCGCACGCGAGGTTGTCGAAGAACTCCAGCCGGAAGGATTGGTTTGGTGCCGAGTTCAATGTCCCGCTGATGGAAGTGCTTGCGAGATTGCGCAAGGCCCCCGTCAGCACGGGATAATTTTGCAGGCCGTTCACGCCATTATCAGGATCTCCGATGTCATTGGCCTGCGTGCCAAAGTTGCCAAGGTCGATGCCGAGGTTGGTGTTGCTGTGAATGGAGTTAGCGGTGACGGTGTTGCCATCGCCGCTAGTGATATAGACGCCGATACCACGATTGAACGCGATCACGTTGCTCTCAACGCGATGCCGCGAGAGAGTGAGCTGCACGCCAAAACCGCCGTTGCCCAGTGCCAAGTTGCCCGTGCGATCCGTGCCGATGAAATTTCCCTGCACCACGGCCCCAAGCGGGCTGGATGAGATCTCAATGCCCTGCGCGCCGTTGCCGGAAATGACGTTGCCTGCGCCCGGTTCCAGGCCGCCAATGACGTTGCCCGATCCTCCGTTAACATCGATGCCCTCCTCCTCGTTGCTCAACACGCGCGTCCCCGTCACGTCCGTTCCAATGAGGTTGCCCTGGATGCGATTGCCGCTCCCGGAATCGATCACCAGTCCGCTGCCATCGTTGCCCGAGATGACGTTGGCCGAAGCGAGAGTCAGGCCGCCGATGATGTTCGTGCTGCCGCTGCGCACTCGTAGCCCCGCGACGTCGTTGAAGAGCCCGTTGGTGCCCGTGGCGTCCACGCCGATGAAATTCCCGGCCACCACCGAGTTGCTGCAAGTTTCGAGCGTGACGCCGGCGCTGGTGGAGAGCGCGCCATTGCCGGAGATCACATTACGATAATCCGCTCCGGGCCCGCCAATCTGGTTGCCCCTGGAATCGGCGCCGATCACGTACACGCCACCGTTGGTATTTCCGCGCGACAGCCGACCGACGGCATCAGTGCCAATGTGATTGCCGACAATCAGGTTCGTGCCCGAGCCATTGACATAGACGCCATAACGATTGGCTGAGATCACGTTCCGCGCCGCCGGGGCGAGTCCGCCGATGGTGTGGGCTGATGTCTCGAGCGCGGAGTTGAACGGAGTGATGTGAACGCCGTATCCGCCGTTGCCGCGTCGCGTTGAGCCATCCGGCTCCAGGCCGATTAAGCAGCCCTCAACGCGGCTGCCGGTGCCGCCGGAGACGAAGACGGCGTCGCCGTTTGCGCCACCGAAGCCCACAATGCTGAGGCCGCGCACGACGCAGTTGCCGGCGAAGAGATTAAGTCCGTCCGTGTTCACGGGAGCATTCGCGCCGCTGAGGATGATCTTGATGATGGCGTTGTGACTGTTCGAAAGCGTGTTCACACTCGTGCCGGGTTGAGTGTAGCCATCGATGACGACGGCCTCGATGATTTGCGGCAGCGCCGTCGTCGGCGCGATCGCATGCGGACCCGCGTTGGGAATGTTGAAGGAAATTGTGTTCGGGCCGCTGCTGACTCTCGCGTTGTTTGCTTCCAACGCCGCGCGCAAAGAGCCGACGCCGCTGTCGTCGGTGTTCACCACGGTGAACGTCTGCGGCAGCGCGGTGCTCGCCGCGGAGGCGCACGGCGAAAACTCCGATGTGTTGCCAAACCCATCGGTGGCCGTGGCGGTCACGAAGCGTCCCATCATCGTCGCGCCAGACAGCGTGGTCCCGAACGTGGCGCTGCCCGCGCCGTCGGTCGTCACGACTGTCGAGCCGAGATAAGTTTCGCCCTCGCCGTTGCCGGCCGTGTCGCACGCGAGGTTCGAGTAGAAGTCGAGCGTGAAGGTCGTGTTCGTCCGGCTGTCGAGCGTGCCCGCGACGATGACGCCGCCCGCAGTATTCGTGACGCCCGTGAGCAGCGGGAAGTTTTGCAGTTGGTTCGCGCCGGTGTCCGCGTCGCCCACGTCATTGGCGGTGATGCCGCTCGTACCCAGGTCGATGCCCAACTCGCCGACCACCGTGCCGTTAGCGAAGATGGCGTTGCCACGAATGGAGTTGTTCGTGCCGGAATTGACAAAGACTCCATCACCACCGTTGAACGCGATGCGATTGCCCGCGCCGGGAGCGACGGTCCCAACAATGTTGCCGCGCGCCGAAGTGGTGAAGTAAACGCCGTGCACGTTATTGGCGATCGGCAGCGCGCCCGTGACGTCGGTGCCGATGAAATTGCCGAGCACCTGATTTCCGCTGGCACCCGCCGTGAAGATTTCCACGCCGTCACCGTTGTTGCCGGAGATGACGTTGCGTTCCGCCGCCGTCGTTCCACCGATGATGTTGTTCGGCGCGTCATCGACCTGGATGCCGTCATTGACGTTGCCGCGATCAATCGCGCCAAGCAGATCGGTGCCGATGAGGTTGCCGACGATGATGTTGTTCGACGCTCCGAGATTTTCCAGATGGACGCCGATGCCGCTGTTTCCGGAAATGACATTGCGCGCGCCCGTCGCAGTGCCACCGATGCGGTTGCCGGGAGTGCTGACGATATGAACGCCCGCCGCACTGTTCGCACGGTTCGTGTTCGCGGTGTCGATGCCGAGCAGGCAACCCTCGATGACGTTGTTGCCGTTGGTCACGATTTCGATGGCGTCGCTCGTGAAGCGCGTAATGACGAGTCCACGAATTGTCGAGTTGCCCGCCGTGATGCGCAGGCCATCGACACCCGAGCCGGCCAGCGCGCCATCGAGACGGATGAGCGGCAGGCCATTAAAAATCGTGGGAGAGGAATTCGTCGTCGA
>DATHEW010000580.1:0-7391 GCA_035318425.1 Candidatus Acidiferrum sp.
GCGGACGCATTCTGGAGTTGGCTTACTGTGGTCACGAGGAGTGCCGCGCGTGACGGCTGTCGCAAACGGAGCCGCTATTGGCGATTGATCGCTCGCTTCACATTGTTGTGGCAGCCGCCGTCAGAGGTCGCCGCACCCGCCGATGAAGACGATCTTGACGCAATGCTCACGGAGGCGATGGCCGCGCTCGATGCAACTGACCGCGCCATTGTGGAAGGAAAGTATTTGCGCGGCGTTACCGTACGCGCCCTTGCGAGTCAGGTTCAATTGACTGAGAAAGCCGTCGAGTCGCGCCTCGCTCGCGCACGCAAGCAGTTGCGTGAGGAACTGCAAAAACGCTTACGCCATGAAACGTGATAGTCAATCCAAGCTGCTAGCGGATGTGCTCGCGGGCGAATGCGATCTGCGCAACGTGACATTGCGAGCAGGTTGCGCTGTATTGCGCCGGAAGCGAGCGCGGCGACAAGTCGCGCGCATCGTGGTGATGGTGATCCTGCCTCTTGCGGCTGCGGTCGTGATCACGCGTCCCTTCGTGCGCACAGCGAATCCAGAACAGCGCGCGATTGCAGCGAATGTGCAGGAAACCGTTCCCGGCACAAACATCCGCGTGCTCACGGACGATCAGTTGCTGGACATGTTCAAGGGCCGGCCTGTGGCGTTGATCGGCCCGCCCGGGAATCAGCGACTGCTTCTCTTCGACGAGTCAGCGCACTGATGGCCCGGCGAAGTAAAGTCGGCGAATTTCCTTCGCTTGAGCAAGTGCTCCATACGGCGATCAATCATTTGCTTCAACTGAGCGTCACCGCCATAGGCCACGTGAAACACGCGGCGCTCCTCCTTCGTCACGAATCGCAACGGTGCCGTGATGTTCAGTGCTGCGAGGTCACGCGCGCGCAGTTTCGCTGAATGACGCTCGCGCCGATCCAACCGCGCCATGTCGATGAGGCAAAACCTCGGCTCGCGTCCGCGTTCGACGAAAATGTGGCGCGTGAACAGGTCGGGCGAAGCGAGCCCGGCGTCGTGCATCTTCCGAATCTCCTTCGCCAACGCTTCAATGACACGATGCCTTTCCTCAACGTCACGGCTGGTCTTCAGGAATTCTTCGAGCGTGATGTCGCCATTCGCAGCAGCAGTGAGGATGAAAGAAAACTTTTCCCAAAACAGTCCGCACACTTCGCCGCACGCGATCGGCTCGGCGACCGTAATCCCGGCGCGTTGAAGGGCCAGCGTGTTTTCCCATTCCACGCGTGAGAGCGACCAGACCTGGCCGCGAGTCACGAGCGAATGAAGCCCATCCTTTTTGTAGGGCTGCCAATTTCGTTTGAGGTAAAGGATGGGCGCTTGTTCGCGCCGGCCCGGCAGGATCCCAGTGACGCGTTGGATGTCGCGGCGGCCTTTGTGGTTCTTAATCAACTCGCCCTGAAATGCTTTCACACCTTCGATCGAGTCCAATCCGAGCCGGTGCAGCAGGTCGTGATACTTGGCGATGACGAACACCGCGCGAGTGAATGGCTGGCAGGACTCTTTTTCAATTTTCATTTCACGCGCGCGGCGTCGCTCTTGCGCTCAGTGTCGCGAAACGGCCAGATATCCCGCGATGTCCGAAGCCGTCCAACCAAGCGTTCACGCGGGAACTCGCTGGCACATGACTCCCGAGTTCGCGCCGCTGCTCGATGCGGTCATCAGCAGCCCGGGCGCAGTCATCAAGCAATCGCCGGCCAAACTGGTGACGCGGCACGACACGGCGCGTGGCGTCTTCTTCGTGAAGCGCTATCGCCACGACCATGCCACGCTGCGTCCGCTGAAGTTCTTTTTCAAAGAGTCACAGGCCCACCAGGAATGGCGGCTCGCCTCGGCGTTGTCGAAGCAAGGTGTTCCCATCGTGGAACACGTCGCGCTCGGCGAGCGTTGGTCCGCGCGCGGGTTGCTGGAAAGTATTTTGATTACACGCGCTTTCGATGGCGTGCCGCTGGATGAAGCGACGAATTTCGATCTGAGCCGCGTGGTCACATTCGTGAAACGCCTCGTGGAGGCGCGCTTCATCCATCGTGACTTTCATCCCGCGAATCTTCTCGTGAATCCTGCGACCGGCGAGATCCGGCTGGTCGATCTTCACGGCATGAAATCCGCGCGCAAGCTGACGCCCGAGCGCATCGAGGACGAATTACTCGCGCAGCTTTGCATCACGATGAAGCTGCCCGTGGCGGACGAAGTGATCGGCTACGGGCAATTCAAACGCCGGCGCGCTTTGGCTGCGCGCGGGAGGCGTTGCCTCAAGACGAATCGAGACTTCGCGATGAAGCGCTTCGGCGCGCTACGCTGGCACGTTCGGTTGAACACGCTGACGCCCGCTATCGAGAAACTTTTGCGTTCTCCAGATAAGTTCTTCGCCAGCGCGAAAGTGCTGAAAGCCGGCCGCAGTTCGACCGTTGGCGCCGCAAACGGAATCGTGCTCAAGCGCTTCAACTTCCGTCGCTGGATGCGTCCGCTCAAAGACGTGTTCCGAGAATCGCGCGCGCGGGCCGCCTTCCGCAAAGCGTATCACCTCGAGTTATGCGGCATTCCCACGGCCCGCGTGATCGCCGCGGCGGACGAACGCATCGCCGGATTCGTGCGACGCGGTTTCGTCGTGATGGAAGAGATTCCTGGAGCGAAAGAATTGCCCCGATTGACTGGCGACGATCGGCAAGCGGCGCGCCTCGTCGGCCAACTGATCGCGCGCTTGCACGATGAAGGCTTCAGTCATCGCGATTTGAAAGAGACGAACATCGTATTCGATCGCGAGGTCTCGCCGCGACTGATCGACCTGGAAGGACTTCGATTTCTTCGCGAGGTGCCGGATGAGATTGCGGGCGCGAATCTCCGTCGTCTCGCCGAGGGCGCCGCCGCCTGCGGCAAGTTGAATCGCCGCACTGCGCTCGCCTTCCTGTTCGCGTATTGTCGTGTGCGCGGTATTTATCCGAGCCGGCTTTTCCCATCACGATGAATGTCGTTACATCACGCCTCGAACTCGTCCAGGTGACCCTGCCAATCGTGGAAGCAGATCTGCATCGTCGCGATGAGTTGCCCGCTCTGCTCGACGCCGAAATCGCCGAAGGCTGGCCGCCGCCGCTCATGGATGTCGCTGCGATGGAGCGACACAAGCAGGCCCACATCGACGACCCCGCTCTGGGTCCGTGGAGTTCGTGGTATTGGATCACCTTGGAACCGCGCGTGCTGATCGGGCTAAGCGGTTTCAAATCTCGCCCGCAGAATGGTTCCGTCGAAATCGGCTACAGCCTCATGCCCGCGTATCACGGAAAGGGTTACGCAACGGAAGCGGTGAATGCGCAGGTGAAATGGGCCTTTGAGAATGACGTCGCACGCGTCGTTGCCGAAACACTCCCGGAGCTGATCGCATCTCAGCGCGTTCTCCTGAAATGTGGGTTCAAGCAAACAGCGCCAGCGTCCGAGCCCGGCGTTCTCCGCTTCGAGCGTTGTCGCTGATTTGAACTTTTGCCGGATCCCACTAACGTCTCGCGCATGCCGTCGTTCGCCATCGTCGCTCTCGCGCTGATTCTCGCGCGCTGCCTCGCCGAACTGTGGCTGAGTCGTTTGAATCAACAGCACGTGCGCGCGAATGCATCGGCAATACCCGCAGCGTTTCGTGGCGTTATCGACGAAAGCACGTATCGAAAGTCCGTTGATTACACGCTGGCGAAGGCGCGGTTCGGAAATTGGAACACCATCTACGACGTGCTCGTGCTCATCGCGGTGCTGTTCAGCGGCGTGTTGCCGCGCGGGTTTGCGGAATGGCAGCAACAGTTCGGCAACAGCGCGTGGTCGATGGCGGCGTTTCTG
Source organism: Candidatus Acidiferrum sp. (assembly GCA_035318425.1). GTDB lineage: Bacteria > Verrucomicrobiota > Verrucomicrobiia > Limisphaerales > SIBH01 > JANNGC01. The sequence continues at coordinate 3,841 of DATHEW010000580.1, forward strand.
TTCGCAGTCGGATTCGCGCTGAGCATCCCGGGAATTCCCGTGGACCTCTACTCACACTTTCGTCTCGAAGAACGATTCGGATTCAACACGCTCACACTGCGCACGTGGCTGCTCGATCGCATCAAGGGCCTGCTGCTCGCCGCCGTGCTCGGCTATCCCCTGCTCGTCCTCGTGTTGAAGATCGTGGGCTGGACGGGCGCGCACTGGTGGGTCTGGGCGTGGAGCATCGTGGTTGCGTTTCAATTGCTGCTCATGCTGATCGCGCCCGCGCTGATCATGCCGCTGTTCAACAAGTTCACTCCGCTACCCGAGGGAACATTACGCGACCGTCTTTTCGCGCTCGCGGAACGCACGGGCTTTCCCACGCGCAGCATTGACGTGATGGACGGTAGCAAGCGATCGCGTCACTCGAACGCCTTCTTCACCGGCTTCGGGCGCTTCCGGAAAATCGTTTTGTTCGACACGCTCGTGTCGCAACTCACCGAGGCGGAACTCGAGGCCGTGCTCGCGCATGAAATCGGTCATTACAAAAAGCGCCACATCATGAAGCTGATGACCTTCTCGATTGTGAGCCTGCTCGTCGCGTTCGCCGTCATCGCGTGGCTGGCGCAACAGAACTGGTTCTACAACGCGTTTGGCTTTTCGCCTCAATCGAGCTTCGCGCCTGCTAACATTGCTCCAGCGCTGCTGCTCTTCACGCTGCTTGCCGGCACTGCAACCTTCTGGCTCTCACCGCTCATGAACGCCTGGTCGCGGCGCTATGAATACGAAGCCGACCGATTCGCGCGCGAAGCGATGCGTGAACCGGAGCCGCTGATCGGTGCGCTCCGCAAGTTGACGGAAAAGAACCTGAGCAACCTCACGCCACATCCGCTCTACAGCGGGTTCCACTACTCGCATCCAACGCTCGTCGAGCGCGAACGGGCGCTGAGGCAAGTGGTTCCAACCCCGTAGTCGAAGTTCAAGCTGCGAAATCCCGCAACTCATCTGTAACCTCGCGTCCAGAACGCCTCAGGAACGGGCGTATGAGCGAAACCATCAAGCTGAACGTCTGTCCGAAGTGCAACGCGCCCATTGTTGCCGACGCGCCGCAAGGTCTTTGCCCGAAGTGCGTGCTGGGCGGCGCGGCAATGCCGACGGAAAGCGGAGTGCCCACGGCAACGGACGAGGTTCCAACGATCTCGCGCGTGGCTGCGGCATTTCCGCAACTTGAGATCATCGAACTCATCGGGCGCGGCGGAATGGGATTCGTCTTCAAGGCGCGTCAGCCGCACCTCGATCGTTTCGTGGCGCTGAAATTATTGCCGGACAAGCTCGCGAAAGATCCACAGTTCGCCGAGCGCTTCAATCGCGAAGGACGTTTCCTCGCCCGGCTCAACCATCCGAACATCGTCGGCGTTTTCGACTTCGGCCAGGCCGGCGGTTTTTATTATCTGATGATGGAACACGTGGATGGTGTGAATCTCCGCCAGGCCATGCGCGCCGGCAGATTCTCTCCAGCCGAAGCGCTCGCGATCGTGCCTAAGATTTGCGAAGCGCTCCAGTACGCGCACGAGCAAGGCGTGCTGCACCGCGACATCAAGCCAGAGAACATTCTGCTCGACGCGAAAGGTCGCGTGAAGATTGCCGACTTCGGCATCGCCAAATTGGTGGGCGAAGACGCGCATGCGTTCACGCTCACGGGCACCGGCGCAGCTCTCGGCACGCCGCACTACATGGCGCCGGAGCAATTGGAAAAGCCGAACGAAGTCGATCATCGCGCCGACATTTATTCCCTCGGCGTCGTCCTCTACGAGATGCTGACTGGTGAGTTGCCCATCGGCCGGTTTGCCGCGCCTTCCACCAAGACACCGATGGATCAGCGCGTGGACGAGATCGTATTCCGTGCGTTGGAGAAGGAACGCGAGCTGCGTCAAAAGAGCGCGACTGAATTCAAGACCCAGCTCGATAATGTCACATCGACTCCTTCCGCTTCGAGCAGTCATTCGGAGCCCGATGAAATTCGGCGCAAAGGGAAAAGTGTTTTTCAAAACATCCTCTACGGAGCGTTGGCCGCATTGCTGACGTTGGTGCTGATTGTCGGCGTTACGGGTCTGGTAACGATTTACTTGCCGAAGGAGTACCGCGCGTCGGCGCTTTTCATGTTACGCAACAATCGTGGAACTTCGCCATCGGATCAGGCCGAACTCGCCGCCGCCCTGAGGGGAGTGCTGTCACAGCCCGTCATCGAACGGGTCATCGCTGATCTGAAACTTCAACAGACATGGCGACGAGATCGCGCGATCTCGATGTCGGAAGCGCGCGACCGTGTCATACAAAAACTCAGGCTCGAAGTTCCGAGGAACACGGCAGTCGTCACTGTCTCATGGCAGAGCCAACACCCGAACGAAGCGGCCACCATCGCGAGTAAGATTGTCGAAGTTTATTGCTCGCAGAATCCCAACGCCAGCGCCGTGGAGTTCGCGACGACACCGATTCGTCCCGTTCGGCCCAATATGATGTTGAACCTCGGCATCGCGTTCACGGTCGCGCTGGTGTTCGCACCGATCATCGGGACTTTGGTTGGTGTCTTCTCTTTCTGGCGCGCTCGCAATCGCCTGCCCGGCGGCAAGTTGCGAGACGAGAGGCAGTCACCTTTACCAACGAACGAGTGGGCACCACGATTTTACGCCATCGCATGGACGGTGGTGGTGTTATGCCTGGTCAACTTCCTGACGCCGCACATCACCCGTCTCGGCAACAGTCCTGAGCAAACCCTTTGTGTGGGGCTCAGCCGCCCTTGGCTCGTCAATCTGCCACGGATAGATGATCGCGGCGCAGTCCATCGCGACTTTCGGTTCGTCCCCGATTCGAGTGCGTTTTACGGCGGCATCGTCGGCGTTCTGCTTGCCACAGCGCTGATGCTGGCTCGAAATCTTCAACGCCCCTCGACACATTCGCTTCCATCACGAAAGGCGATTGGGGCCGTCTCGATCGTGGTCCTGACCGTGAGTGGCGCCGGCTTCGCTCTTGCCATCTTTCAATCGCAGCGAGACACCTCTGCGCCGAACCTACCAAACGTTCCGACGATCAGCGCGACCAACGAAGAAGCGACGAATGCATTCATTCGCTTCACGTTCACGGCGGTGGAATTGCGTGAAGCTGGCGGCGTTCGCTGGTTGGCCATTGATTATCTCGACGACGTGCATGGCGAGGTTGAAAAAGTTTTCATGCGCGACTCCAACATCCCCGGTTTCAAAGCCGAGACGCGCACGTCCGAGTTCGCGGGCGGAGACAAGTCTGCGCCCGTGCGCCATCAACGCGTCGAGTATCGGATGCCGAACTCAGTGCCGCGCGAGCAGCTTGAAAAGTTCCGCGACACTGTGGCCAAGGCGTTGAACCAGAAATCGATCCGTCTGAAATTGAGCGAGGAGAAAGAACTGTTCACGTTGGTTGACGACGGAGGAGCGCTCAAAGCCCGGATCAAAGTGATGGCGTCGCTGAAAATTTCAATCAACTCCTTACAACTCGAAGTTCATGGCCCGAAGCAGATCAACCAATCTCTGTGGCTT
>DATHEW010000581.1:0-3548 GCA_035318425.1 Candidatus Acidiferrum sp.
GCGGAGGCGGGTACGATCAGTGCGCAAACGCTGACGGTCGCGCAGAGTAATCTCACCGACGCGCTCGAACAAACATACGCCGCCGTTTCCAAGCCGATCTTCGAGACATTGAAGCAGGGGCTGCTCAGTCTCACGGGCGAACTTGCGAAGCCGCAGTTCAAGCAGGGACTCGCAGACCTCTCGGCGCACATCCATTCGTTCGTTCAAGGTACGATCGCGCTGGGCACCTTCGCGGTGAAGCACGTCCAGACATTAGCCAGCGTGTTCACCACGCTGACGCTCGCCGTTGCCACGGCGACGGCCGCGATGATTGCTTTCAAGGTAGCGTCCGCACTCGGCGCCACACAGTTCATTGGGTTGCTCGGCGCTGTGGGAGGCTTTCGCGATCTGGGAGCGATCATCGCGTTGACCGCCACGCAGACGGTCAGTGCGACCGCGAGCATGGGTGTGGCGATCGCTGGCATGGTCGCGATCATCTACACCGGCGTGGAAGCGTGGCGCGCGTTCAAAGCGGCACGCGAAGAAGCGCAAGCGGGTAAACGTGTAGAGGAGTCGAACGCCAAATTTGCCGAAGCGCTGCGACGCCAGGTTGACTCCCAACTCAGGGACGGTGCGCTGACGGCCGACCAAGCCGCCGCTATGCAGAAGCGCATTGCAGATGCGGCGGCGCTGAAAAAGAAAGTCATTTTGCCCTCCGCTGGCGAGGGTGATTCCGGCGAAAGACTGATGGCCGATGAGGCAGGGGCTTTCGCCGCGCTGAAAGCCATCTGGTCCGAAGTCACCAACATCAAAGTTGGCGCGACGAAGCAAGCAAGCGATGAACAGGTCAAGATCGCCAAAGGCGCGGCTGACGCGATGAGGCAGGTTGAACTCGAACGCCTCAACTACGAGAGCATGGTCCTCGATGCCGAACTCGCACGGCGCGGTATTTCGGTCGAGGCATACGAACAGCGCAAGCGCGGGATCATCGAGGAAAGTTTTCAGATCGAGGTCGAGATCGGTGCGAAGACGGATCAGGAAAAGGAACAACTCAGCATCCGCCGCATGGGCAAGCTTCTTGAGTTCGAGGAGCAGCAGCGCCGGGTGCGCGAACAGAAGGCCGCGGAAGAAGTCGAACAAGCCAACGAGGTGCTGAACGCGATTGACCGCGCCTATCGCGACGCGTCGAACTCGAAGCTGCAACTGCTAGACGAGGAGCGCGACAAAAACCTGCGGCTGCTGCGCGACAAGGTGAAGGACGAAGAAGACTTCAACATCGCCCGGCTGGCCTTGGACGCGACCTATGCCATCAAGCGTGCGGGGATCGAGCGGCAGATGGCGGACCAACGTTCCGCTGGCAAGCTCGGCGCGTTGCAGAATCAGCAGCGCGGGATCGAGGGTAACCGCTTCGCGACGGACGGCGAGAAGGCACCGCTGCTCATCGCCAACCTTCAAAAGCAGATCGAGCTGGTGCAGACGCTGCAGGTGAACAACGCGGCACTCGCCGCCGACTTCACGCAAACCGAAGACACTCGTTTGGTCGCCAGCGAGAAGCTGTTGCAACTCGATACGCAGCGTATCGAGCTCCAGGAGAAGTTGTCTGAACTTCAGTCACGCGACTTCACCGGGACGCTCCGGAGCGGCTTCGTGCAGATGTATAACGAGTGGAGCAACCTCGGCGCGAACCTCGCCAACGGCGTGCTCAAGACCATTGGCACCGCCATCGATTCGCTCGCGGATGGCATTACCGGCCTGATCGCCGGCACCCAAACGTGGGGTCAGGTATGGCAGCAGGTGGGCCTTTCGGTGATCAACATGATCATCAAAATCATGCTGCAATGGGCGGTAGCGCAATTGATTGGGATGGCGCTGCAAGCGGCCGGTGTGACGTACAGCAATGCGCTCGCGATTGCGGCGGCTGCGGCGTGGGCGCCCGCCGCCATCAGCGCATCGATCGCCAGCTATGGTGCTGCGGCGACCGTTGGCTTGGGCGCGTTCGCCGCTGCGCAGGTCGCCGGTGTGGCGTTTTCCGCGGGCACGGGTGCCATAGGGGGCGGGTTTAAGGAGGGCGGATACACGGGCGACGGTCCTCGTGATCAAGTCGCCGGCGTGGTCCATCGTGGAGAGTGGGTCGTGAATGCCGACCTCACGAAACGATTGAGACCCGCGCTCGAAGGTCTGCACATGGCGCGGAACTTTCAGGTCGCGTCACCGGACTTCTCTTCGTTCAGCGCCGGTGGTGCTTCACAGGCGGTCAACGTCGCTCCGACGCCGGTGCAGGTGGTGGTCGTGAAGAGCGCGGAGGAATTCCGCGAGTTCATGGAGTCGAATGCCGGCAAGCGCATCGTGGTGAAGCACGTGCGCAACGATCGCGGTGGGGCAGGACTCGAAACCTGACGATGCCTGTCGAATTCATCAACGATCACGTCCTGTTTCCAGAACGCCCCAATTGGGCCTTCGATCCTGAATGGTCGCGCGCCTGGCAGACGCAGGTCAGCACGGGCCTTGAAGGTCCGGAGTCGCGTGCCGGCATGCGCGCGATCGCGCGCGTCACGCTCAAGTGGACCCCGAGCATCCGCAACCTGCAGGAGCGATCACAACTCGACGATCGTGTGCGCGCCGCGTTGCTGAGCGGCAAGGCGTGCTGCGCCTATTGGGGCCGTGGCTCGAAGCTGTCGCTCGATTGCAGCGCTGATGCAGTGACGCTGCAGGCCACGCCGTGGACGTTTGCGGAAGGCGATTGGATCTTCTTTCTCGACCAGGCCACGCGCGAATACAACGTGCGCCAGATCACCGACGTCACGGGCCTGGTGCTGACGCTCGATGACGCCGTGGACCGCACGTTCCTCGCGCACACGATGGTGTGGCCACTGCTCTTCGGACGGCTCGCAGAAGACGCGATGGATGCGGAGACGAACCATCACGGCAATTTCACGATCGCAATCACCGAAACAAATCCAGCGGGCGCCGGCACGCCGATCGGCGACTACACACCGCCTGATCCCGAGGACCTCGTCGCGATCCCGGACATGGAGATCGGCGACTCGTTCGTTGTGCGATGAACCATTTAATTTCAGCTTTTCAGGATTTCAGCTTTTCAGCTTTTTGACCTATGGCCGTTCAAGACATCACCACGCTAAAGAGCTATTTTCAAACAGGAGACCAACCGACGCAGGCGCAATTCGGCGACGTGTTCGACACGATGTTCGCGCTTTACCAGGAAGCGATCGACACGGCCGAGGCGGCAGACGATGCGGTTGCTGCGTTCATTGCCGGCGGCGTGCTGGCCAAAGCGTTCGTTAATAGTTCCGTGGCCGCGCCTCCGGTTGTCGCCGATTCCTTCAACGTGGACACGGTGACGAGCATCTCGACCGGTGGCGGGTTACGCACGGTGCGCATCACGTTCGATACGCCTTTTGCCGACACGAACTACACGTTCATCGCCACTGCTTACGACGGCAGCGGCGACAGCGGCGTGGTGAGCATGATCACCAAGAACGTCGCTTACCTCGAAATCAACGTGGCTACGCCTGGCCGCATCTACGTCTCCTTCTTCGCCTCGTGAACTA
>DATHEW010000582.1:0-2870 GCA_035318425.1 Candidatus Acidiferrum sp.
AGCCGTTCTTGATGTTCGGCTCCTGCATCGTCGCCGAGTTGCCGAATTTCGAGTGCCGCGTCGATTGATCCTTCACGCGTTGCTCGATGTACTCGTCCTCGTGCCCGCTCACGCATTTATCGACCAACTGTTTTTCAAAAATTTTGAAAAGCTCGCCGTTCCCGGTCACCAGTCGCGCCTCGATCAGCGACGTCTTGGATTGCATGTCCGTGTTCGCGACGTGAATTGCATCGACGATGCTGCGCACCGAATGGCCCACCTTCAATCCGATGTCCCAGAGCGGATACAGCAAACCATCGACGAGGGTGTTCAATTCCGGCTTCGGCTTACCACCCTGCACGTACTCGCCCGTGTGCAGGAACATGAAGTCGATGTCGCTGTGAGGATTCAACTCGCCGCGCCCGTAGCCGCCAATGGCCACGATCGCCAGCGGCGGAATCATTTTCTCGGACAACGTCGGATTGCTCTGCCGCACGCCATCCAGAATGTAACGCAAGAGCACGTCCATGATCGCGCCACGCGCGCGGCAAATCTCACTTCCGCTTCCGCCGGCGCGATGAAGAATCTTCAGCCGGTGCGTCTCGACCTTGAGGAAATTTTTGTAGCGCTCCAGCTCTTCGGTCGGCTTGCGTCCGGGCGGCAACGGCAGCCGAGAAGCGGCGCTGGCTTCGATCTTGTCCAACAAGGTTGGCATGCGGGCGGCGTTGCGGAGCACAGATGGCACGGACGAATGATGCGTCAGGTCACAAGCTGATACCAGTTGTCTCGCTGATGCGGCTCGTAACCGAGTTCAGCAATCAACCTGCGCATGTCTTCCACCGTCATCCGAAAAGTCGTGCCCGCCTGCGACACCACATTCTCCTCGATCATGATGCTGCCGAGATCGTTCGCGCCGAACTTCAGCGCCACCTGCCCGATGTCGAGACCCTGCGTCACCCATGAGCTTTGGATGTTGGGAATGTTATCGAGGTAAATCCGCGCGAGCGCTTGCGTGCGCAGATATTCCTGCGCCCCGACCGTTGGCGCCTTCAACTTGGTGTTCTCCGCCTGGAACGTCCACGCGATGAACGCGGTGAAACCCGTCCGACCATACGTCAGCGACTTGTCCTGCTGCGCCCGCACGCGCTCCAGATGTTCGATGCGGTCCTCCACCGTCTCCACGTGCCCGAACATCATCGTGGCGCTCGACGACAACCCGAGCCTGTGCGCCACATCCATCACGCCCAGCCAGTCATCGCTCATTGCTTTCAACGGCGCGATGCGTTGGCGCACGCGATCGACGAGGATTTCGCCGCCGCCGCCCGGGATCGAGCCGAGCCCCGCCTTCACGAAGTCGCGAACGATCTGTTCCACTGGTTCGTTGAAAAATTCCTGAAACGCCACGAACTCGCTCGGGCTGAAGCCGTGAATGTTCACCTGCGGAAACTTCGCCTTCATGTGCGAAAGCAGATCGAGATACCACTGCTTTGTCAGCTTGGGATGATGCCCGCCCTGCATGAGGATCTGCGTCCCGCCGAGAGCGATCGTCTCCTCGATCTTGCGATCCATCTCGTCATTCGTGATGACGTAGGCGTCGTCATCTTTCTCCGTGCGATAGAAGGCGCAGAACTTGCAATAGACGTTGCAGATGTTCGTGTAGTTGATATTGCGATCGATGATGTAAGTGACGATCTCGTTGCCGCGTCCGCGATACGCCTCCGCTTTCTTCAACTGTCGCCGACGATCCGCCAGCGCGCCCAGTTCTTCCAGCGGCAGCCGATACAACCGCAACGCACCAGACTGATCGATGCGCTGGCCATCCCAGACTTTCTGGAGAAGCTCGTCGAGCGAAGCGTCGTAAATCACGGTCGTAGTCTAACACTCTTTGCACTGATTCACTGATTACTGATCACTTCGGGTGGTGTTGGCGAAGTAAGACAGCACTCCGTAAATCAGTAATCAGTCAGCGGTTCACCCGCCAATCTGCGCCTTGTAAGCCGAGTCATCCATCAGGCCGGTGAGCTCATCCGGGTCGCTCAGCTTTACCTGGTAAAACCAACCGTCATCAAACGGCTTTTCGTTCACTAGCGAAGGAGCGTCCACGACTTTTGAGTTCACGGCTATCACCTCACCGGAGACTGGCGAATAAATGTCGCTCGCTGTTTTCACCGACTCAACCACGGCGCACGCTTCTCCCGCTTTCACCTTACGTCCCATTTGCGGCAACTCGACAAACACGACATCGGTCAGCTCGTGCTGGGCATGATCGGTGATGCCGATGGTCGCCACATCACCGTTGACGCGCACCCACTCGTGCGACTTTGCGTACTTCAGGTCGGAAGGAACTTTTGAACTCATAAAATGTGGCGGGAGATTTGCGCAGCAAGGGCAGATTGTCCAAAGAGTTTTGCGCCGCACGAAAGCCAGGGCCGCAACTCGACACACGCACAAGTTAGGATGGAGGCAGTCCGCGTCTGCGCCTTCGCCCTTTGCATCGTTTACGATGTTGAACACAAATGGTCGAAGACTTGCCGTATCACCGTCTGTGGTCGGCTGCCCCCCGGAAGCCCATCGGCAGTTTGAAACGGACGGCGCTCAGCAGTTCACAGAGTTCCGCTACGTGCGACACACGTCGGTTGCGTCTTGGCGGCTCTCAACGGGTGACGAGCTTCTTGGAGTAATACTCGGGATATTTGAAGTAGTAATACTCGCGGCTGCGTGTCTCCACGGAGTTGAAGACCAGGCCCATGACGTTCACCTGGCGTTGATACAGGATGTCGAGCGCGTTGCGCGCAAGGCGCGCCGAAGTGTACGCGGCACGGATCACGAAGAGCGTCCCATCCACTTTTGGCGCGAGGTTCGCCGTGTCATCGGCAGCGAGCACGGGCGCG
>DATHEW010000583.1:0-5952 GCA_035318425.1 Candidatus Acidiferrum sp.
CACGAACTCGGTCCACGAATCCTTGAAGTCGCGCGATTCACCAGACCACTCGTACGACATGCTCGCTGGCAGGTCGCGCTTCAGCATCTCTTCGACTCGCTCCACCGCCGTGCCGAGCGGAACTCCATTTAGCGACGCCGAGATCGTCGCGCTGCGCAGGCGGTTGTAATGTTCGATCGCATTCGGCGCCGCGCCTTCGCTGCGATTCACGATCGCGCTCAGTTGGATCAATCTGCCTTCGCGGTTGCGCACGTAGAGCCGGTCAAGATCCTGCGGCACCAACCGCGAGCCGCGCTGCAACTGCGCGATGACTTCATACTCCTTGCCAGCCAGCTTGATGCGGCTCAGGTCCAGTCCGCCGAAGAGAATCTGCAATGTGTGCGAGATATCGTCGATGCTCACGCCGAGCGCCGCGGCGCGGTCACGATCGATCTCGACGCGCAATTCCGGTTTCGTCACCTCGAAACTGCCGCGCGCATTCATGAGGAAAGGCATGCCGCGAAGTTTGTTCAGTGTCTCCTGGGTGTAACGGTTCAGTTCGTCGAGATCCTGCGCTTGAATCACGAGTTGAAATGATGCGCCGAACCCGCGCCCGATCGCTTTTGGAATATTCGGCACGGCAATGACGCCAGGAATCTCCGCACCGAAGCGCTGTCGCAATCCGCCGGGCGCATTGACGATCTCCTGGATGCCGCGCTTCCGTTGGTCCTTCTCCTTCAACTTCACGAACACGATAGCGTTGTTCGCGAGGCCGGGCGCTCCGCCCAGCGCGAAGGCTGTTACGCTGCCGAAAGCATCGACCTCGGGCACCTCTTTGAGAATGGCTTCCGCCTTGCGCACCTGCCGGTCGGTGAATTCAACCGTCGATCCCTCGGGACCGAAGACGAAGCAGAGCAAGCGGCTCTTGTCTTCCTCGGGCAGGAACTCGCCTTCGAGATTCTTGAATGCGAAGTAAGTCGCTCCGAGGCTCACCACCGCGACCAGCAACACGACCACTCGATGCGCGAGCGACCAACGGAGCGCGCGTTCGTAGATGCGCGTAAAGAACTGAATCAGCGAATTGAACCAACGCACGAGAATGAACGGCTTGCCTTCCTCAGCAATCGGCCGCAACACCCGCGCCGCCATCATCGGCGTCAGCGACAACGCAACGAACGCCGACACCGCCACTGATCCCGCGACGGCGACGGCGAACTCGACGAACAGCCGGCCGGTCGCGCTCTTCTGAAACGCCAGCGGAAGAAAGACCGCCATCAGTGAAATGGTGATCGCGATCACGGCGAACGCGATTTCTTCCATGCCTTTGTACGCCGCCGCCATCGGCTTCATGCCGAGTTCGATGTGACGATGAATGTTTTCCAACACCACGATCGCGTCATCGACGACCACGCCGATCGACAATACCAATGCCAGCATGGTAAGGATGTTGATCGAGAAACCAAACGCATCGAGAATCGCGAACGTCGCGATGATCGAGACTGGAATCGCGACCGCCGGGATCAGCGTGGACCGCGCGCTGCCGAGGAACAGCCAGATGATGATGACCACCAACCCGAACGCCATCGCCAGCGTCACCCAGACTTCCTCGATCGCGTGCGAGACGTAGATCGACTCGTCGTAGTTGTAAACCATCTCGACCGTCTCAGGGATGATCGGCCTGAGCTTCTCGACCTCCGCTTTGACGCCATTGGCGACATCCACCGTGTTCGCCTTCGATTGCTTGATGATGCCGAGGAAGATGCAGGGACGCCCGTTATTGCGGGCAACCGTGCGTTCGTTTTCCACTCCGGCGCGCGCCTCGCCAATGTCGCGTAACCGCACCAGCGTGGTCGCTTCATTGCGGATGACCAGCTGGTTGAACTCCTCGGGCGTCTTCAACTCGCCGCGAGTTTCGATCGTCATCTCACGCGACAAGTTCTCCACGCGTCCACTCGGCAACTCGACGTTCTGCTGGCGCAATGCCGTCTCGACATCGAGCACCGTGACCTTGTGCGCGGCCATCTTTTCCGCATCGAGCCAAAGGCGCATGGCGTAGCGCTGTTCGCCTCCGATAATCACGGACGAAACGCCCTTCACCGTCTGCAAACGATTCTTGATCTGCCGCTCCGCCAGCGTCGTGAGTTCCAGCGGCGAAAGCTGATCGCTGTTCATGCCAATCCAGATGACCGGCTGCGCGTCCGCTTCCTGTTTGGCGACGATTGGTTCCTTGATGCTCTCCGGTAATTTTCCGCGCACACGCGCCACGCGATCGCGCACATCCTGCGCCGCCTGATCGATGTCGCGGCCAAGATCGAACTCGACCGTGATCGTGCTCACCTGCTCGCGAGATTGGCTGGAGAGCGTCTTGATGCCCTCGATGTTGTTGATCTCTTCCTCGAGGCGCTCCGAAACTTCCGTCTCGACCACCGACGCGTTCGCACCGGGATAGACCGTCGAAACGGAAACAATGGGCGGATCAATGTCCGGCAACTCACGCACAGGCAAGCGCGTGAGACTGATGAGCCCGAACAAAATCAGCCCGAGGCTCATCATGGTCGTGAGCACGGGACGCTTGATGCTGACGCGGGATAAGATCATGCCGTCCTCGTAATCCTAATCGTAACTCCTGATCGTAATCTCATTCCGCGCTTCCTTCAGCGACCCGGTATGGAACCGCGTCTTCGTGTAAACGATCCGGTGAGTTGCTCCTGATCAATCCTACAAGTGTCGAAACAATCCGGCGCAGAATTTCCTTCCCCGCTGCGATCTCCGCCTCGGTCGCTTTTCGCTTTGCGACCAGAACGTCGAGACATGCCGCACACTCCAATGCCGAGCCGCGCGCGTTGTCGAAATATCGGCAACGATCAGGCGCAGTGAACTTGCCGTTCCCCCCAGCGATGTTCAACGGGATCGATGTGGAGGCGCGATCCAGTTGATCGTGAACGGCGAGAGATTGTGGAATATTCTCCAGACGATCCGTGACCCATGCCACCAGTTCAATTGAAAGCTGATACGCGGCGAGCTTTTCGTGATCGAAGGTGGGTTTCATGGGAGGAATACGATTACCAGTTAGGATTAGGATTACGATTAAGAACGGCCGCCGGCTGGTGTCGCATTCGTGCCGGTCGCCGGCGGCGCCGCGATCTTCACCGCTCCGCCGGGACGAACCTTTTGCAGTCCCTCAGTCACAACCTTCTCACCCACCTTCAACCCCGTGAGTATCTCAATCTGGTTCGGCATTCGCAGTCCGACTGTCACCGGACGCAGTCGCGCCGTATTGTCCGCGCCGATCACGTAAACCGCCGTGCGTTCGCCCATGCTCAACAGCGCCGACTCCGGGATCACGATCGCGCGTTCGCGCAACTCCAGCGCCAGGTCGAGGTTCGCGAACATTCCCGGCCGCAGCTTGCGCTCGGGATTCGGCACGCGCGCTTTGATCAGCAACGTGCGTGTGTTCACGTCCACTTGCGGCGCGAGGAAATAGACTTCGCCTTTGAACCTCTCCTTCGGATACGCCGCCACGCGCACCTCGATCTGCTGGCCGATCTTTACTTCGCTGATGAAACGCTCGGGGACGTTGAACTCAGCCTTCAGCGTATCGAGATCGACGAGCCACGTGAGCGTGGTGTTTTTTGAAATCACCTGTCCCGGACTGATGAAACGCGCGCCGAGCATGCCGGAAAACGGTGCGATGATCCTCGCATCCTTCAACTCGCGCTTACGCAGCGCCACCGTGGCCTCGTTGACATGAAACGTCGCTGAAGCCTGATCGTACTCCTGCGCTGAAAGCGTCTTGTCGTCCACGAGTTGCTTCGTGCGATCGAACGTGGCGCGGCTTAATTGCAAATTCGCCTCTGCCTGGGTGAGCGCCGCGTTATATTTCGTTTCGTCCAATCGCACGAGGAGTTCGCCTTTCTTCACCGTTTGCCCTTCGTGAAACGCAACATCCTCCACCGTCCCGTCGATCTCCGACTTGACCTCGATCGACTCGTTCGGCGTCAGCGTGCCGACCACGGCAAGAGTTTCCGCCAGCGACTCCGCTTTCGCTTCCGCAGCAACGACCACGGCCGCCATGGCGCTGGGCGACGGAGCGCCAGCACCCTGTTTTTTTCCGCAACCCGTCAGCGCGATTACGAACATCGCGACGACAGCGAGACTGATGGCGGAGTTGCTAAACATGATAACTGTCCCTCGATTCATGAAGGACGGAGTTTCCACGTCGGGAAAGGTGAAGTCAAATTCAGCGCGCGATTTCTCTGCGTTGTAAAAAGTCAGTTACAAGTGAGAAAACAAGCGGCGTGTGCAAGGAATTCTACGGGCGCCTGGGAATCAGAGGTGCAACTCGACACACGCATCCGATGGGATCAAGCCTTTGGACTGCGCTGGCAGAGCGCAGCGGCGACAGCTTTGGCATGGCAATTAACTTCTGACATCAATGTTCCATCGTATCCGAAAGCGGCGTTGCGTCGGACTTGTCGTCGCAGTCCAGATCAATTCCCGGTGCGTGTCCCGTTGCGCCAGGAAACCAGAACAGTCGGGAAAAAGAACTCGCGCGCGGAATGATCAAAGAATGTTGAGCTGATCGATCAGCATCCTGAGCCGGCCATAGTGCCTGCGGTCGAAGTCGAATGAGATGCGCGGCAACTCGACACACTGGTTGTCTTCGCGTTCTTCCGGGAAGGCTTCGCACACGTGAATCTTCTCGCCCACCATGATGTCGGCGAAATCTTCGTTCAACGCCTGCAACGCCGAATCGGACGGCACGTGCCGCAAACGGATCACCAGCTTGTCGTGAACGAATCGCATCGAGTGGTAATTGCGATAGAACCGCGTGATCACCTTCACCGCGTGGTCCACATCGTCCGTGCATTCGTAAAGGTGCAAGTCGTCGGGAGAGATCAGTTTGTTGCGCAGCAAATGCTCGCGGATCGTCCGATCCCAAGTGAGCCAGTAGCTCGCGCCGGGAGGATCGAGCATGATGAGCGGCATTAACCGGCTCTTCCCCGTCTGCATGAGCGTGAGCGCCTCGAAACCTTCATCGAGCGTTCCAAAGCCGCCCGCGAATAACACGATCGCGTCCGAGTTGCGCATGAACGTCAGCTTGCGCGTGAAGAAATATTTGAACGTGATGAGCTTCTTGTCCTTCGAGATCACCGGGTTCGCCGACTGTTCCCATGGGAGCCGGATGTTCGCGCCAAAGCTGTTCTCGATTCCCGCGCCTTCGTGGCCTGCCTGCATGATGCCGGGACCGGCACCCGTGATTACTTTCCAACCATGCGCCGCGATCTTGCGCGCGAAGTCGGTGGCTTGTTGATATTCCGCTTTGGTCGGCAGCGTGCGAGCCGAGCCGAACATGGTGACCTTCCGGCTTTCCGCGTAGGGACCGAACATCTTGTAAGCGAGACGCAACTCACGAATGGCGGTTGCGATCACGCGGGCGTCTCCACGATCAGGAACATCACGCATCATCTTCAAGGCGTTCTCGATGATGTCGGCGACAAGATCGGGGTTCGCTCCTGTTCCCTTGATCTCGATGAGTTCCTGAATGCGCCGCCGAAGATCAGTTTCCCCGGGCGGACGTTCCGTTTGTTCCATGTGATTTCGAGTCTAGCGCGGCGTTTCAGACGCTGCAAACCCTCCGAGCGCCCGCAATCATGACATCGGTGTCGAAGGTAGCGATTTTCATCGCCTCTACAGAGCTGCCGCGAAAAATGGGCCGCAGCGCCGCACGACCTATGGCTTCACGGAATGCTTCTCAATCATCTCGATGATCTCATCGAGGTTGGCTGGCTTGGCGATGCATGGGTGGTCGCAAATGATCCCGTCATTCTCGGCCACCGTGCTGCGCTGGATGGCCGCGGTGAGGAAAACGATCGGCAAATCCTTCAGCTCGGGATCAGCCTGGAACTGGGCGACCACATTTCCGCCGGGCATGCGGGGCATGATGATGTCGAGCAGCATGATGTCGGGCTT
>DATHEW010000584.1:0-5298 GCA_035318425.1 Candidatus Acidiferrum sp.
CGTTGGCGAATACGCGATGAGCTGTCTTGGCCGCGAACGGATGCTTCAACATTTCAGCGCGAGCCAAAAGACGCCGATGGCGCTGATCCGTTTGAACTACGCGTGCGAGATGCGTTACGGCGTGCTGGTCGATATCGCACGACGTGTGTGGCACGAACATCCGGTTGATGTCGCCATGGGATACTTCAACATCATCTGGCAAGGGGACGCGAATGCGGTGGCTTTGTGCGCGCTGGCGCATACGGCCGTACCGCCGCTGCCGCTGAATGTGACTGGCCTCGAGTTGTTGCGCGTGCGGGATGTAGCGAATCAATTCGGTGAACTGATGAACAAGCATCCGCGCTTCACCGGCACCGAAACGACAACCGCCCTGTTGAGCAATGCGCAACGGGCGTTCGATCTGTTTGGCAAGCCGACGGTTTCCGCTGAACAACTTCTGCAATGGGTGGCCGATTGGGTAATCCGCGACGGCGCGAGCCTGGGCAAACCAACGCACTTCGAATCGCGCGACGGGAAGTTCTGATGATCAAATCAGTGCGAGAAGTTCTACGACGGGGACTCGTCATTCCGGCATGTCCGCTGGCGTTGAATGCGAAGCGGCACTTCGACGAAAGGCGTCAACGCGCCCTGCTCCGCTATTACATTGCCGCCGGTGCAGGAGGCATCGCGGTCGGTGTTCACACGACTCAGTTTGCGATCCGCGAGCCGAAGCATGGATTGTTCGAGCCGGTCCTGAAACTCGCCGCCGAAGAAATGCAGCGCGGCGAGTCGCGACGGAAGAATCCGATCATCCGCATTGGCGGGATTTGCGGACGCACGCGACAGGCAGTGAGAGAGGCCCAACTGCTGCACGCCTGCGGTTATCACGCTGGTCTTCTCAGCCTCGCGGCGCTGCGCGATGCGACGGATGATCAACTGATCGAGCACTGTCGCGCCGTGGGAGAAATCGTGCCGCTCATTGGATTCTATCTTCAGCCCGCCGCGGGCGGCCGAGTGTTGCCGTTCTCGTTCTGGCGACGCTTCGTTGAACTTGAAAACGTTATCGCGATCAAGATAGCGCCGTTCAACCGCTATCAAACACTCGACGTGGTCCGTGCCGTGGTCGAGAGCGGGCGGGACGACATCGCGCTCTACACGGGCAACGACGACAACATCGTGCTGGACCTGGTCACGCCCTTCCGTTTTCGGCACAACAACTTGAAGATCGAACGCCGGATCGTGGGCGGCTTGCTGGGTCATTGGGCGGTGTGGACCCGCAGAGCGATCGAACTGTTGAAGGAATGTCAGCAAGCAGCGCACGACGAAACTGTTTCAGCACGACTATTGCGCCGAGCCGTGGAAATCACCGACGCGAACGCCGCTTTCTTCGATGCGGCAAACGGGTTCGCGGGTTGCATCGCCGGCATCCACGAAGTGCTGCGGCGGCAAGGCTTGCTCGAAGGCATCTGGTGCCTCGACCCGCGAGAGATGCTCAGCCCCGGACAGCGCGAGGAGATCGATCGCGTGTATCGCGCGTATCCGCATTTGAATGACGCTTCATTCGTGCGGGAACACCTGGATGAATGGTTGAGTGGTTAAACCCTGCTCCGGCCCGCGATAGGCTGCGCACATCGAAGATCAATCCAGTAGCGACGCAACGTTTGATGAACAAAAATGCAGGCGTCATTCCGGGTTTTCGTCAGGGCTCGATCAAAACGATCCCGGCAAAAACCTCGACGCTTTTCTGCTCGAGTCACTCGTGAACTTTCACAATACGCACACCATCTTCGGCCGGGCCAAATGCGTGGAGAAGGATGAACTCTTTGAAGACAGTTCTCCGCTCGCCGACGAGAAGTTCACCGTCCACAAGTTGCAAACCGATTACCTCACTGCCAGGTGGACTAACGGCTTATCTGGGAAGCTTTCCACTTTCCGTCGAAGGCTTCGTTTGCGTTCTCGGTGGATCGTTGATGCACACTCCCGTCTGCGAGCGAATAGACGCGAAGCCATTTCCCGTCGGGAGTCGCGATGGGCTGTGTGCGCGCGATGATCGTTTCCGGCGCCTCCTTCAAAAGCCTCCGAAGCTCAGACGGTTCGCTCACCAGCATTTCGACCTGCTTCAAGTCGAAGCTGGGATGGCTCCGGGCGATCAGCGAGGAATCCAGGCTTCCATCCGCCGTCACGACTGCTTGTGCATTGTTGTTGCGCTGCAAAATACGCAGTTGCAGCCCGACTTGCTTCAAAGCGGAAACAGTCATCGTCCGCTGTTCTTCGAACTTCTTCACCGCCTCATCGGGCGGCGGTGTCGCAGCACGTTCTACCTGCGGCTGGGGCCGCGCGCGTAGCCGGGCCGATTCCTGGCTGTCGCGACGCAAGGAACCGACTTCGCCACGCAAGCGAATGAGTTCTGAAAGTTGCGCCGCGGAGATTTCTTCGCGTTGCTTTCCGTTCGCGAGCTGAACCGTGAGCTTTGCGTTTTCATCACGCAGGTCGCTGGCCTGCTGCGCGTGAACCACATTTTCCGCGCGGAGCTTGGTGACGCGTTGATGTTGGAAAACAAGCGGCGTCGCGATTGCAGCTACGAGCAATGCGCTCACCGCACTGACTTTGAGTTTGGACATAATGATAAGTTTGAGTGTGGTAATGGTGATTCCTCCAGCGACCGTGCCGCCGGCCAACGCGGCCGCTGAGACAGATGTCAAAAGACCGATCGGAGCGGCGACCACTGCCTGGGTCGTGATGAGCGTCGTGAGTGTCACGGTCGAAAGCACGGCGCCGCCGCCGGCCAATAATCCGCGCAAGCGTTCCAGCGCGCGAGTCACGCGCTTTTGCGCCGCTTCCTCGCTGAGCTTGAGCGCCGACGCGATGTCCGCCGCGGTTTTCTTTTCAAAGAAGCGGAGAAAAATCACTGCGCGATCAGCTTCGGCCAATCGATTCAGGGCATCGTCCAGCATAGGAGCGATTTGTTTCCAGGCCGGGTCGGATTCGGGTGGCAATGTTTGCATGGCATAAGCCTCCTGCTCGCGCGCGCGCCGGCGCATTTCGCCGCGCACCAGGTTCGCCGCCTGGTTCGAGGCCGTTCGATGAAGCCAACTCGAGAGAAAAGTCCGATCGGTCAGATGCCGCGCTTCCCTCGCGAGAACCGTGAAGGTGGCCTGAGTTACATCCTCGGCCAGATGCGCGTCCACGACCACGCGAAGTGCGACCGAATGCACCAGCGCGATGTGCCGGCCCACTACCTCGGCAAAGGCAGATTCGGAACCATTCCTGGCGTAATCGCGGAGCAGGTCGCTGTCGGTTCGGTGGTTCACCTGGCTATTGTTACCCGCTGCGGGGAAAAACGGACAGCGCGCACACCACATTGGCAGCGAGGTGTCCGCAAAGTGGTTTGATCCAGAGATCTGAATCATGGCGCATGAGTAACTTTGGCTGACCGTGCTTCGTCTGTTGCGCCGATGACAGTCCAACATGGCAGCAAAACACGACGCGGTTTCACTCTGATCGAGTTGCTCGTCGTTATTGCCATCATCGCAATCCTCGCGAGCCTGTTGCTGCCCGCTCTCGCGAAGGCGAAGGAGATGGGCAAACGCATCGGATGTCTCAACAACATGCGCCAGCTTGGTATCGCGCTCATCATGTACACCGATGAAAACGAAGGCCACTTGCCGCCGCGCGCGCATCCGAATCGTTGGCCGAACCGGTTGAAGGATGGCTACAAGGATTTGAAAATCCTGCTGTGCCCCAGTGATGGCGCGAATCCCGCCAGCGGCAGCGACACCACAGGCCTTTATCCCGCCGACTCCGCGCCGCGCAGTTACATCTACAACTCGTGGAACGATTGGTACAGTGAGAAATACCCGGGCAACGGAAACTGGCGGCAGATCGTGCGCACGAACGAAATATCCATCACCGAAAACGAGATCGCGTTCGCCAGCGACACAATCGTGTTCGGTGAAAAGGCCACCGGCATCGGGCATTGGTATCTCGACTACGACTACGGCGAAGATATCAACACCATCGCCGAGCAGAGCCGCCACTCGAACAGCGCGAAAGGTTCCGGCGGATCGAACTACACGTTTGCTGACGGCTCCGCGCGTTATTACAAGTGGGGCAAAGCCATTGACCCGATCAACATGTGGCTCGTCCTGCCGCAGTGGCGCAACCTCGGCTCCGCCGCAAATCCCGACTGACGTTGCGCCCGCGCGCTGCTCTTTCTATCGTGCGCGCCTGTGGCTGTGGAATTGCTTTTCGCCCATGTCTCCGATCCCGCGCGGTTCCGTTCCGCCATCGCGCGATTTGATGAACTGAATTCCGCTGATCCGCATCGCGAATCAGTCGGCGGCGAATTGCGGCCGCGCGAACTCGTTTACGCTGAGCGGCTCTGCGAGTGGATCATGCGTCTCGCGCCGCAAGCGTCCGAGGTGCTCCGCCTGGCCGCGCGTTCACAGCATCTCTGCCGCTGGGAAATCCCGCGTGACACTTACCCGCAGACTCGCGCCGGTTACCATCAGTGGAAGAATGACCTGAAGAAATTTCACGCCGGCAAATCGGCTGAAGTCCTCCGAGCCGTTGGCTACACGGAAGACATTATTTCCCGCGTCAGCGATTTGAATCTGAAGAAACACTTTCCTGCCGACGCCGAGACTCGCGTGCTGGAAGACGCGTTGTGCCTCATGTTCCTGCAATTCCAGTTTGGCGAGCTTGCGGCAAAACTCGATGACGAGAAAACGGTGAACGCCGTTCGGAAATCGTGGGAGAAGATGACGGATCCCGCGCGCCAGCATGCTTTGGCGTTGCCCTACACGGACCGCGAGCGCGAACTCATTCAACGCGCGCTGGGCTGACGCGCTATTCCGAGTTCGGATACGACCCTAGCACTTTTACATACGTGCAGTGCTCTTGCAGGGAAGCGATCGCCTGCGCGACGCGTTTGTCTTCGTAATGCCCATCGCAATCGACAAAGAAGAAATATTCCCACGCCTTCCGCTTGCTCGGACGCGACTCGATCTTCGTCATGTTCAACTTGTATCGCCGGAATGCGGCGAGCGCGGTGTGCAGTGCGCCAACCTTGTGCGGGATGCTGAACATGATGCTCGTGCGGTCGTGACCCGAGAGCGGACTGCACTTGCGTCCCAGCACGAGGAAACGCGTCGTGTTGCTCGCGTTGTCCTGGATATCCGAGTCCAAAACTTCCAACCCGTAACGCTGAGCCGCGAGAGCGCCGCCAAGCGCGGCCGAGTGCCGCGTCTTCGACGCCAACTCCGCGGAGCGCGCGTTCGAAGAAGTCTCGATGATCTCCACGTGCGGCAGATTGTTCTG
>DATHEW010000585.1:0-10427 GCA_035318425.1 Candidatus Acidiferrum sp.
GTATCGAGCGGGATGATTTCGCCGGGCTGATTGGTCAGCCCTTCGGAAGCTGAAGTTGGCGTCGGCGGATTCCATTCCGTGGGAGCTTCCGGCAGTGATTGCGCGTTCCCCCAGAGCTCGGCGGCGTTTTCCATCCACCCATGCCATTCGCCGAGCCGGGCAATGGTTGGAGCATCGAACAACGCCGTGGCATCGAACACATGATCAAACCAGCGCCGCGCCGTCGCTGTCGCCGCAACCATCACCAGCGGAGCAGAAGAAGTTGGAAGCGCTTCCTCGATCTGCATCAGGAAACAATTGAGCGGGAGCAGGCCAGTGTCCTTGCCTGCTTCGACGAACGCGAGTTCAAGACCGAACTTGCGGATCAGGTCCGTCAGCGCTTTGGCAGGGATGTTCTCGGGCATATCGGTTTTGTGTGCGTACGTCGCGATCCGCTCTTAGCAATCCCCTTGCCGGTTCGGGTCGGCAGAATTCCAAATTCCGAATTCCCAAGCCCAGGCTTCGCAAGCGCGAGCGTTTGAGCATGGCCGTCGCGGAGCGCCCGTGGATTGGGAACTTGTTTGGGATTTGGAGTTTGGAATTTGGATTTCTTCCAGACCGCGTTCGGTAATTTCTGCCGAGTCCTTTTCGTTCTCAGCCGAAAATCCACCCGTTCGACCGGCTAAATGTTCCTCTTTCCCGCGATTCATGGGGCGATAGCAGCCGAATACTGGCTGGCATCACCGCTGCTAAACAGCGATCCGATGAAAGTAGCTGACACAGTTGAACTAGAGCCACGCGCCCAGGCGCAACGCCTCGAGATTCCCGCGGGCATCCTCGGCCTTGAGCACATCAAGGAATACGAGCTGATCGCGAATCCCGCCGAGGAACCATTCATGTGGTTGCAGAGCGCCGGCGTTCCCGACGTGGCGTTCCTGCTCATCTCGCCGTTCCTCGTCATGCCGGAGTACCGGCCCGATATCAGCGACAACGATTCGGAGTCGCTTGGATTACGCGGCGCGCAAGACGCGCAGGTGTTCAACATCGTCACGGTGCGCGGTGCTTCCGCAGCCACGGTCAATCTCAAGGGTCCCATTATTCTTAATCGGCACACGAACACGGCTCGACAGGTCGTGTTGAACAACGCGGCTGACTATTCCGTGCGCCATCCCATCGTCATTCCTTAACCCCACGCATCCCATGCTCATTCTTTCCCGCAAAGTAAACGAAAGCATCATCATCGATGGCCGCATCATCGTGAGGATCATGCGCGTCGATGGCGAGGTGGTGAAAGTCGGCATCGAAGCGCCCAAGGAAATGCCGGTGCATCGCCAGGAAGTTTACGAAGAGATTCAGAAGAACAACCAGGAAGCGCTCGCGACGAACCGCGCGGCATTGCCCCAACTCGCCCGCGTGCTTCGCGCTGAAACTGTCACCACCGCCCAACAACACAGCACCGAAAAAATAACTCATTAACCATCAACCAAAACAAATTCTATGGTCATCAATACAAACACATCGGCCCTCACGGGAGCACACAACCTTCAAGCCAGCCAGGCGCAATTGAGCAAGTCGCTCGCGCGCCTCAGCTCCGGCTCGAAAATCGTCAACCCGTCGGATGATTCTGCCGGTGTTGCCATCGCCTCGCGACTCGACGCGCAGATCAAGCGGCTTGATGCCGCGCAAAACAACGTCGGCAGCGCCGTCTCCTTCACGCAGACGCAGGATGGTTACCTGAAGAAGATCGCCAAAGCGCTCGATCGTATGAGTGAGCTCTCCATTCTCGCGCAAGACGTGACGAAGGGTGATCCCGACCGCGCTCTTTACCAGAACGAGTTCGCCCAGCTCGGCAGTTACATCAGCGAAGCCTCGAGCAAGGAATTCAATGGCGTGTCACTGTTTTCAGCAGCGGCGCTCGATGTGACGACCGATTCTGAAGGCAGCACCTTCGCGATGGGTGGCGTCGATCTGCTGAACGGCACCTACACGACCGCACTCGGTTCGAGCATTGCGACCCGCGCCGGCGCGGCAACCGCACTGACGAACGTGAAAGCGGCGATCGTCCAGCTCTCGTCCGATCGCGCCACAGTGGGTGCGTATCAGTCCCGGTTGAACTACGTGTCGGAACAATTGACCGTGAGCAAAGAGAACCTCACCGCCGCCAGTTCCCGCATTCAAGACGTGGACGTGGCCGAAGAATCCACCAATTTCGCCAAGCAAAACATCCTTGTGCAATCCGGCACAGCGATGCTCGCGCAGGCCAACCAACTGCCCCAGTCCGTCCTCCGTTTGTTGCAATAGTTGTTCGTTCTTCGGTGGCGGTTCTTGCGTGGATACGCAAGAACCGCCGCTGTTTTCGAATATCCGCCGCGAACTGGCTCGCGCCGGACTACTTCTTCAACGCCAGTAATTGCCAAATGGATTTGTCATGAGTGGAAATCACGGAGAGAAACTCAACGGCGTTGCCTCCTCTGCGCCGCTATCTGCCGCCGCTCGCGGCTGCGTGCAGCAGGCCGAACGATGCCTCGCCGCGGGTGAACTTGCGCAAGTGCGAGAGTGGCTCGAACGCGCGCTCGATATCGCCCCGGGACATCTCGATTTGTTGGACGCGTTGAGCGAACTCGCCGGTCAGCCAAAACCAACTGAGGAAGTTTCCTGCGCCATAGATTCCGAACTGCGCGACGTGCGTGACAACTGGAACGAGTTCGGTAAACGCGATGCGCTCTGGTCCATCCTCACCGTTGATTCCAAGAAGAACGGCCAATGGGATTTGGTCGAATTTTTCGGCGCCGGCGAACGTGAGATCAGTGGCGTGATGGGTTACGTCGAAAGTCTCAAGCTGCCTTTGCGGCGCGGGAAAGCACTCGATTTCGGATGCGGCGTCGGACGTCTCACGCAGGCACTCTGCCGGCAATTCGAAGAATGCCACGGCGTCGATATCGCCGAGTCAATGGTAGAATTGGCCCACCAATACAATCGCTTCGGCTCGCGCTGCCATTACCACCTGAATGTTGCGCACGATTTGCGTCTCTTCGCCGAGAACACTTTTGACTTCGTCTATTCAAACATCGTTCTCCAGCACAACAAACCGGTCCACAGCCGGAGGTTTATCCAGGAGTTTTTGCGCATTCTCGCGCCCGGCGGCGTGGTTGTTTTCCAGATCCCGAGCGAGCCGGTGTTCGCCCGAAATGACGCAAACCAATTGTTGTCCAACGCCTTCCGTGCGGAATTGAGTGTGCCGACACCGACGCTCCAGGTGGAAGCCGGTTCCTGCCTCGACGTGCGGGTAAAAATCAAGAACGCGAGCAGCACCATCTGGCCGGCAGCGCGATTGGCGACGAGCCGCTTCGCGCTGCGTCTGGGCAATCATTGGCTAAACGAACACGGACACACGCTTGTGCTGGATGACGGGAGGACCACGCTGATCAACGATCTTCCGCCCGGCGGTGAAGTTGAATTGAGGTTGAGCGCGCGAGTTCCGACGCGTTCCGGCGCTTACGTTCTCGAACTCGATCTCGTTCAGGAATCTGTGGCGTGGTTCAAGGACAAAGGTTCGCCGACGCTCAAAATCTCCGTTCAAGTCGCTGATTCGACTCAGGGAGAAATCATCGTAGCTCGCGATGCCGTTAGCGAATTACACGGTTGGTTCCGCCAAGTCCCGCCTGCAACCACCGCTCTGGTTGCCCCCGCCGCGAACGAAAACGTTCTGGTCCCCCGCATGGACATGAACGGCATTCCGAAAGCGGAAGTCATCAAGCTGTTGGAACTGTGTGGCGGACGGATCATCGACATCACCGAAGACAACGCCGCTTCGGGCTGGCTTGGCTTCCGCTATTGCGTGATGAAGCCCGAACTCAACGCCGGAGTTTCAGATCCTATCTCTGGATCGTCCGTGCCTCAGTCGAATCCCTGCACGCTGTCGACCGATGAAATTGTCTGCTATGTGGAAGAACGCCGTCATGCTAGCCACGCCGAATTTGTGGCGTTGGCTTACCAAGACATTCTCGGTCGCGGCCTCGACGAGGCGGGCTACTCAAATTGGCTCACCAAGTTGAATGAGGGTTTTGATCGCGGCGAACTGGTGGCCAGCTTCGCCAACTCTTCCGAAGCCCAAGCACTCAGAGACGCGACGCAGCCTCTTCGTTTGCCCGTGTTCGACCGCGCGACTCCGCCGCCATTGCCGCCTCGTTCCTCGTTGGAGCAATACCAGGACGTTTGGGTGCGAGGCGCCGCGAAATCCAAAGGCGTGCGCCAATGCGCCGACCGCTTTGAATTGATTCGCAATTTTTGCGCGCAGTATCAACGACCTTTCACAGTTCTCGATCTGGGATGCAACCTCGGCTACTTCAGCCTGCGCCTCGCGGAAACCTTCGACTGCACGGTCGTGGCGGCGGAAGGAATCTACGGCGATTGGACGGAAGAAGTGATGCGTGAGAACGGCAAGACGCGCGTCATTCTCCTGAAAAAGATTTTCACGCTGGCCGATCTGCGAACGCTGGCCGCTGTCGAACATTTCGACGTGGTCCTGGCGCTGAGCGTGGTGCATCACCTTGACGGAACTTTTGACGAATCACTCGAAGTGCTTCGATCACTCGGTGATCACCTGATCATGGAACTGCCGTTCGAAGAGAACGCATGCGGTCCAGCGATCGTTCAACAGGCAGCGACCGCGCAATTGCCCGCCGAAGCGCAATTTATGGGCTTGGGTAAGAGTCATTTGGCGGAAGGCGAGCGGCCGTTTTACAGTTTGTCGCGTCCCAAGACGCAACTTCTCAAATCTTATTTAGGAACGCCGCGCACCGGACTTCGACTTACGGTCCACAGCAGCTTCACCGAGAAGCGGGCGGAGTTTGCCAACAAGAGCGAGACGCGCGCGTGGCATCGCGGGATCAATCTTCAAACTTATCTTTGGTTCAACGGTGCTTATCCGGCGCGGCATGAAATTGCGCAGATGGTGCAGGCGCACGATCTCGGAGGCGCGACCCATCGCGACATCCAGCCTTGGAACGTTTTGCTGCAAGGCGATGAAGTTCAGTTCATTGACTACGACGATCCGAATCACGCGTTCGCTTACAACGATTCTGAATATCGCGATCGATTGGTGAAACTGTTACTGGCGGGTACGCCCGTCTCTCTCGAGCCCGTTGCTGACGCCGTGTGCCCGCAGTTGCAAATGCCCGTGCGCTGGGCCGGCCCGATCTTTAATCCCAGCGGTTACGCCAGCGAAGCGATTAACTTCCTCCTGCCGTTGAGCCAGCGGGCGACGCTCGGGCTTTATCACCACAACAATATCTACTCCGAGGATTTCGTGGCGGGCCTCCAGGAGTCTGACCGCAAAACGCTTTTTGCGTTGCGCGACGAATTCGAAAATTTGAACGGCGGCATCGCGATTTCGCACAATCCGGCCAACGGTTTCATGCGCGTTCCCAATGCGGAATACCATGTGGGCCGAACAATGTTCGAGACCGATCGCATTTCGCCGGTCTGGGTCGCGTCGTGCAATCAGATGGACGAAATCTGGGTGCCGAGCCGGTTCAACGTTGAGACGTTTGCCGCCAGCGGTGTCGAGCGTGATAAGTTGTTCGTCGTTCCCGAAGCGGTGGACGAGCAGGAGTTCGATCCCGATCACCACACGCCGTTGCCGCTGCCGAATCGCGCGGCGTTCAACTTTCTTTCCATCTTCGAATGGTCCTCGCGCAAAGGCTGGGACGTGTTGCTCTCCGCGTATCTTCGCGAGTTCAGCGCCGAGGATGATGTTTGCCTTTATCTCCGCACGTATCTTTTCAGCAAGCCCGATGGCGAACCGTCCGAGGCGCTTTGGAAACTCATCCGCGAACACGCGGCCACGCTCGGACTCGGCGACAAGAAGTGGCCACGGATTGAACTGATTGCCAACCAGGTGCCGCTCGCGGATCTGCCGCGGCTGTATCGCTCGGCGGATTGTCTCGTCGCGCCGAGCCGAGGAGAAGGCTGGGGTCGGCCGCATCACGAAGCGATGATGATGGGCTTGCCTGTGATCGCGACGAACTGGAGTGGCAACACCGAGTTCATGAACGCGGAGAATTCTTATCTGCTCGACTACGAACTCGCCGACATCAACCAGGTGGAATTGGAGTTGTGGCATTATCGCGGTCAGCGCTGGGCGAACCCGAGCGAAAGTCATCTGCGTGAACTCATGCGGCAGGTGCAACAGAATCCCGCTGAAGCTCGCGAAAAAGGAAGCCGCGCTCGTGCGCACATGCTGAAGCACTTCAGCCGCGGGCCGGTCGTCGATCAAGTCGTGCGCCGATTGCAGGCGATTGAGCAGAAGCTCACGGTTCCCTCATGTCCAGCGACGACGGTGCGAACCGCCAACGTGTCTCCAGAAACGACGACACAAAAGCGATCGAACGTTCACGTCGCCTGGGAAGGAACATTTCTCGATCTCGGCAGTCTCTCGCACGTGAACCGCGAGATTACTCGCGAGTTGGCGAACGAGCCAGCCATGAGGCTGACGCGCGTCGGCAAAAATGTTTTGCCGGCGAATCTTGCGCCGTCGCTCGGGATGCAAGACATCGCCCGCGGTCTCGTCGCGCTGCCGCCGAAGCAAACTCAAGTCACTGTGCGCCATAGCTGGCCGCCGTCGTGGGAACGTCCGGCGTCGGGCGCGTGGGTGCTGGTGCAACCTTGGGAATTTGGCGCACTGCCCGCCGAGTGGTTGAAGCAACTCGCGCGCGTGGACGAAGTCTGGGCGCCGTCGGAATACGTGCGGCGCGTTTATGTGGAATCCGGCGTCGCTCCGCAAAAGGTAAAAGTCGTCCCGAACGGCATCGACCCGGAGCGCTTTCATCCCAACGTCGCGCCGCTCAAACTGGGGACGACCAAGTCGTTCAAGTTTCTTTTCGTCGGTGGCACGATTCATCGCAAAGGCCCGGATTTGTTGCTCCAAGCGTTCCTCGATAGCTTCACTGCCGCGGATGATGTCTGTCTCGTCATCAAAGATTTTGGCGGTCAAAGTGTGTACGCGGGCCAGACTTTCGAAGCGCAGATCAAGGCCGCCCAATCGCGGCCGAACGCGCCGGAGATTTTTTATCTCAACGAAGAACTTTCGCCCGAAGCGCTGCCAGGTCTTTACACCGCGTGCGATTGTCTTGTGCATCCGTATCGCGGCGAAGGTTTTGGCTTGCCCGTGTTGGAGGCGATGGCGTGCGGCTTGTCGGTCGTCGTGACGGGCGGCGGATCAACCGATGATTTTGCGACGGATGAATTTGCGTATCGGCTGCCCGCGTTGCGCAAGCAGTTCGGCGACAGCATCAGCGGAATGAAATTGGTCAAGCCCGGCTGGCTGCTGGAACCGGATGCAAACGCGCTCGCCGAACGCATGAAGTGGATCGCGGCGCATCGTGATGAGGCGCGCGCGAAAGGAAGTGCTGCCAGCGATTACGTTCGCCGTGAGTGGACTTGGAACCGCGCAGCCAAAATCGCTGGCCAACGGTTACAATATCTTGTCGCGGCTCGTGAAGCAGCATCGGGTTCCGCCCCTCGACGAACGTCGAAAATGCTGACGGTCCCACCGGTCGCCAGTTTTGGAAATCTCAACGGAGCACGTGAGTTGTTGAGTCAGGAACAGATCCTGGCCGCGTGGAATGAAACCATTTTCGCTCTGTCGGTTCGTCCTTATCATCCTGAAGCATTCTTGCTGCTGGCGGAAATCGCGCGGGCCGCAGGTGATTCGGCACGGGCGAAGAAGCTCGCCGAGCACGCCTGCAAACTCGCGCCAAAGTGGAAGCCCTCGCAGCAATTTCTCAAGTCGCCGGCGACAAAGGGCGTAACGAAAGTCGAACTGCCGCCGCTGGCTGATTCATTGTTCACTGGTGGCACGCTCCGCCTCACCGTTTGTCTCATCACGAAGAACGAAGAACGCTTTCTGGATCGATGCCTCGAATCCATTCGCGACATCGCGCAACAGATCATCGTGATGGACACTGGTTCGACCGATCGCACGGTTGAAATCGCGCAACAGCACGGCGTAGAAGTTTTCTCGTTCGCATGGTGCGATGACTTTAGTGCCGCGCGCAATGCCGCGCTGGAACGCGCCACGGGCGATTGGATTCTGATGCTCGACGCTGACGAAGAACTGCTTCCGGATCAACGCGAGAAGCTGCGCAAGCTGATGCAGGGTGTGTCCGCGATGGCGTTCCGTTTGCCGATGATCGACGAAGGCCGCGAAGAAGAAGGCGTCAGTTACGTGCCACGCTTGTTCCGCAATGCACCGGGTTTGTTCTATACCGGCTGCGTCCATGAACACGTTTTCCTCAGCGTCGAAGTGCGCCGTCAGGAATGGGGCCTGAGCAACAAACTCGGCGACGCGACGTTGTTACACCACGGTTACACCGCCGAAGTGATGCAGAGCCGCGGCAAAAGCGCGCGCAACCTGAAGCTGTTGCAAAAGGCGCTTGGCAAATCCCCGGACGATCCAAACCTATTGATGAATCTCGGGCTGGAATTGGCGCGCGCCGGACGTTTGCAAGATGGCATTGAACAATACGATGCCGCGTTCCGCGCGTTGTCCGCGCTGCCGGCAAATGAAGTGGTCCCGGAATTTCGCGAGACGTTGCTGACGCAATTCTGCACGCACCTCGTCGCGCTCAAAGATTTCGGACGCGTGGCGCGGGTGCTTCGTTCGCCACTCGCGCGCACCAGTGGTCTCACGGCCACCTTGCACTGGCTGCTCGGGCTGGCGTGCATCGAATCGAAAAGCTTCGCCGAAGGCGCGGAACAGATGCGCCAATGCCTCGCCACGCGAAAAAAGCCGGCGTTGTCGCCGGTGAACAAAAATATTCTCAGAGGCGGACCCAACCACTGCCTCGCGCTGTGCCTCGCGGCGCTCAAGCAGCACGACGCAGCCGACCAAGCATTTCGTGCCGCACTGCAAGAGGAGCCAACCGCGCGCCCAGTGCGTTTGGATTACGCACGCTTTCTTGCGGAGAGCGGACAAGAAGTGGAGGCGCTGAATGCGTTGCACCAACTCGTGACAGAAGACTCCTCCGACGTTCGCGCCTGGCACCTAGGCGGCCACGTGGCGCTGAGCAAGCCGGAGTTTCTGGAGTTCGCCTGCGATTGGACCGGTGAAGCCGTGAACTCGCACGCGGACCAAACAGCCATCATCGAACAACGCGCCATCGTGCTGCTGCTGAGTGGGAAGGCGGATGAAGCCCTTCCGTTGTGGAAAAAATTGGATGGCAAGCTGACGCCTTGCGTCCGCGCCGCACTTATTATTTGCGAAGCACTTCTGAACTGTCCTATCGATGTCGACGCCACCGACCCATCCGGCCGTGTGGATCGCGAGTTCGTGGTTTGGTATCGCCGATTGCTTGGAGCCAATGCATCCCAGGCCATTGAAACGATCAACAAGCGCATGGAATCCCTGCGTCATGTCGTTCCGGAAGCAGTTCATATTTTAGAAGCCGCGTTGGCTGAAACAAGCTAGAGCGGTTGCTGAAGTAATTCCGAATCCCTGACGTTACTCGAGTAGTAATGGCACGGGTTCGCACGCGTGGCTACTCGCAGGTCTCCCGGCGCGGAGCTCAGTTCGGTGGCGTGTGGTGGAACTCGTCCCGTTGCAACGAGTCGTGGGCCGTTCAGGCGCACGGCCGCCAAGATCACTCGCGTCCTTCAGGCAGCGCGACGATTTCCACCTTTGATGGATGCGTGATAGTGAAGCGTTGAAGCCGGTAGTTGCGCTTCTACTTTGTCGTTACTTGGATTATGCCAGCGATTACGAACACCCACATTCGCCTTGATGACCGCGGGGTCGCGTAGATTGATGACACGAACGCGAAGGTGGTCGAGGTGGCGCTGGACCAGATCGCTCATGGGTGGAGTGCGGAGGAGATTCATTTTCAGCACCCACATCTTTCGCTCGGGCAAATCCATGCCGCGCTCGGCTATTACCACAATCACAAGGCCGAGATGGATGTGGAGATTCAACACGGACTCGCCCAAGTCGAGGAGATGCGCCGGGCGCCTGGTGTGTCGCCGATCCGCAAGAAGCTGCGCGCCATGGACAAGCTACCGTGAGCGATCAATCAGAGTCTCCTCACGTCGACTCCTACTCACGCCCGCTGCCGCTACTCAACTTCGGTTCCGAGAACATCGAGGATCTTCTGCTCGTGTTGCTGAAGCAAACGTCCGAGTGGCTCAAGGCTGAACCAGTAACCTGCGGCGGCGGCGGCGGCGAAGATAAGCGAGAGGAGCAACCCGATGGGCACAGGTGGGAGCTTGCCCAAATCCCACAGCAGTTGCGCCAGTTGCGGAATGAACGCGGGCAGCATGACCACGGGGAAGAGCATGTGCGTAAGGAACATCATGAGCATCGCCTTGGCCGGCATCTTCGTGGGTTTCATCGAGCCGTGCTGCACTCGATAGGGGACAAGGATCGAGAGGAGATTTCCCAGCGAAGAGGCGAG